>NZ_JACVUR010000043.1:0-53288 GCF_016516495.1 Delftia sp. S65 | reverse complement strand
CCCTGGGTGAGGGGGATGCTGGGGGCGGGCAGGGCGGGAGTGCTTTCTATGATTTCCTCGCCGGGCGACAGGCCCGGGCCGGGTGGCTCCGGGGGCTCGGGTGCGGGTTCAGGGGTCGGAGCCGGCTCCGGGGTGGCGGGTTGGCCGGGCTGTGCGGGCGGCGGCTGGTCAGGCCACCAGTCCTGCATGCGTTCGCGCAGGCGGCCGACCATGTCGGACCACCAGTGGCTTTGTTCGGGCGGCTCGAAGCGGGCCTTGGCGTCGATGACGGGGCTGCGCAGGGCGCGGGACATGAAGTCTCCCACCATGGGCAGGGCGCTGCGCGAGCCCTGGCCCCAGCGGTCGCTGCGCAGGGTGATGCGCGGGTCGTTGAAGCCGGCCCAGGCGCCGGTGACGATTTCCGGGTGCATAAGGATGAACCAGCCGTCGGCATTGCCCTGGGTGGTGCCGGTCTTGCCGGCCACGTCGGCGTGGATGCCGTAGCGCTGGCGCACGGCCACGGCCGTGCCTTTGTCCACCACGGCGCGCAGCATGTTCACCAGGGCGTAGGCGTGGTCTTCGTCCAGTGCGCGCTCGGGCTTGGGCGGGGCGAATTCGGCGATGACCTTGCCGTCGGCGTCCTCGATGCGCGTGACCATCATGGGTGGCAGCCAGCGGCCGCCGTGGGCTAGGCTGGCATAGGCGTTGACCATTTCCAGCAGTGACACCGGGCTGCTGCCCAGGGCCAGGGCGGGAACTTCGTCCAGCGGGCTCTGGCGCACACCCAGGGCGCGCGCCAGGCGCGCCACGCGGGCGGGGCCCACGGATTGCATGACTTCGGCGGTGATGGTGTTCTTGGAGTAGGCCAGGGCGTCGCGCAGCGTCATCTCGCGGCCCGTGGGTGGTGTGGCGTCGGTGGGGCGCCAGACTTCGCCGCCGGGCAGCTTGATTTCCACGGGGCCGTCCACGCGCTTGTCGTCGGGGGTGGCGCCCTGCTGCAGCGCGGCGCCATAGACAAAGGGCTTGAAGGTGGATCCGGGCTGTCGCCGTGCCTGCTGCACATGGTCGTAGGCGTCCTGCGTGAAGTCGCGGCTGCCCACCCAAGCCAGCACTTCGGAGGTGGCCGGGTTCAGCGCCACAAAGCCTGCCTGCACGCGCGTCTTGTCCTCGCGCAGCTGCTTCATGAAGGCCTTGTCGGCCAGCAGGGCCTTGAGGGTGTCTTCCTCGCTGTCCTTGTCCGTTGCCTTGTCCTTGCCTTGGCCGTCCGCGCGTTTGCGCGCCGCGCGCCAGGCGGGGGTCTCCCGCACCAGCTGTTGCACCAGCGGGTTGGCGGCATTCCAGCCGTCGCGCTGGCTCCAGGCGCCGTTGGCCACGCCCTGCAGCGTGCGCGTCTGGCGCGCCACGGCCTGGTTGGCCCAGTTCTGCAGGCGCGAGTCGATGGTGGTGTGCACCACCAGGCCGTCGGTGTAGATGTTGTAGTCGTTGCGGTCGGCCCAGTCGATCAGCCATTTGCGCAGCTGCTGCGCGAAGTGGGGCGCCATGCCCAGGGGCTCTTCCTGGCGCTCGAAGTTGATGCGCATGGGGCGCTTCTTGAGCTGGGCGAACTCGGCCTCCTGCAGCACGCCGCGCTTGACCATTTGCGACAGCACCGTGTTGCGGCGGTACAGCGCGCGGTCGGGGTTGAGCACGGGGTTGTAGTAGCTCGTGCCCTTGAGCATGCCCACCAGCGTGGCGCTTTCCAGCACCGTCAGCCGCGCGGCGGGCTTGTCGAAATAGGTGCGCGCCGCCATCTCTATGCCGAAGGCGTTGTAGAGGAAGGGAACGGTGTTCAGATAGGTCTCGAGGATCTCGTCCTTGGTGTAGAGCGCCTCGATCTTGAAGGCCGTGATCGCCTCCTTGAGCTTGCGGTTGAGCGTGGGCGCGCGGCCGATTTCGGTCGGGTACAGGTTGCGTGCGAGCTGCTGGGTGAGGGTGGAGCCGCCCTGCGGATCGCCGCGCAGCGTGTGCACCACCGAGCCCAGCGTGCGCCGCCAGTCCATGCCGTGGTGCTCGTAGAAGCGGTGGTCCTCCGTGGCGATCAGCGCCTTGATCACCGAGGGCGACATCTCGTCGAGCTTCACCCATTGCCGGTTGCTGCGCTTGAACTGCGCGAGCTGCTTGCCATCCGCGCTCATGATCTGGGCGGGCTGCTCCAGCTTGGCCTTGCGTATGTCGCGGATGCCGGGCGTGAACGGGATAAGGGCCAGCACATACAGCGCAAACAGCAACGGCAGCGCAGCGGCGAACAGCAGCCATTCACGCCGCGTGGGCCAGCGGTGCCACCAGGGCAGGGCCGCCACGCGCTGGCCGATGCGGCTGGCCAGCAGCCTTTGCCAGGCTGTGAGCACAGCGTCGGGCAGCTTCAAGTCATTGAAAGAAAAGCGCATATTGCAAGACGGCCCTGATGACAGGACATCAGGGCCGATAGGGCGGGACCATTCCGCGAAGCCGAGAGAATGCCCAAAAAAACGGCACCCCGCTCGCGCGGGGTGCCTTGCCTGTGGGCCAAGCCCCGGTATTGTCGGGCTGGCGGGTACTGGCGGGAAGTGCTTATTTCTCCAGCCAGTCGGACAGCTCGTCCGCATGCTCCTGCTCCTGCTCCAGGATGGATTCGATCAGCCGGCGCGTGGTGGGGTCCTTGTCGCCGATCAGGTCGATCATCTGGCTGTAGGCCTCGATGGCCACGCGCTCGGCGATCAGGTTGGTGCGGATCATGGCCTTCAGGTCCATCTCGCCGTTGTAGTCGGCGTGGCTGCGCTGGGTCAGCGTCTGGGGATTGAAGTCGGGCTCGCCGCCCAGCTGCACGATGCGCTGGGCCAGCTTGTCGGCGTGGGCCATTTCCTCGTTGGCATGGACCAGGAACTCGTCGGCAATGGCGGGCGAAGCCAGGCCCACGGCCGTGAAGTGGTGGCGCTTGTAGCGCATCACGCACACCAGCTCGGTGGCCAGCGAGTCATTGAGCAGCTTGATGATGTCCTCGCGCCAGGGCCCGAAGTGCGGGGTCACGGCGCCATCGTCCAGGCTGTGCTTGGCGGCCTCCAGGGCCTTGGGGTCCAGCGCGAGGTGGCCGTTGCCGGCGTTGGATTTGGCTTGTTTCGTGGGGGTGCTGTTGGGGTTCATACGTGGTCTCTTCATCGTGGGACGGAAACTACGGCAGGCATGCGCCTATGCGGCTTGTAAACACCTGCCAGCGAAACGGGACCAGGCGGGCCGATGTGCCCGCCTGTTGCCTTCCAAGGTAAGTTTTTGGCCGCCTGCTGTCTGTGAGACAAGTCCGCATCCCCATGCCCGGCCAGCGCGCCCCTGGGTGTCCCTGGGTATCCCGGCGCTACCATGGGCGCTCCACTCCAGGAGCACCCGCATGAATGACACCGCCGCCGCGCCCCGCTCGGCCTACGACTTCGAGGCCACCTCCATCACGGGCCAGGCCGTCCCCCTGGCGGACTACCGCGGCAAGGTGCTGCTCATCGTCAACACCGCCAGCGCCTGCGGCTTCACGCCGCAGTACGCGGGCCTGCAGGCGCTGCATGAGCAGTACGGCGGGCGCGGCCTGGTGGTGCTGGGCTTTCCGTGCAACCAGTTCGGTTCCCAGGAAAAGGGCAGCGAATCGGAAATCGCCAGCTTCTGCGACCTGAACTTTGGCGTGCGCTTTCCGCTCATGGGCAAGATCGACGTCAACGGCGCCAACGCCCACCCGCTGTACCGCTGGCTCACGGCCGAGGCGCCGGGCGTGCTCGGCACCAAGGCCATCAAGTGGAACTTCACCAAATTCCTCGTTGGCCGCGACGGCCAGGTCATCCGCCGCTATGCGCCCCAGGATGCGCCGGCCAAGCTGTCCACGGACATCGAGGCCGCGCTGGCGCTTTGATGCGTTGATGGGCGTTGATGCGCGCTGATCGCGCCTGTCCATCAGGGTTTCACGCAGGGCCGGCGGCGCGGTCCGGCCGCACGCCATGGTTAGCATGCTCCTTGACATCACAACAAGGAGACAACACCCGTGAAAGCCTTCCGCCGCACCGCCCTCGCCCTGCTCACTGCCTGCACCTTGCCCATGATTGCTACCAGCGCCGCCGCCCAGGACAAGCCCGTGGTCCAGTTCATTGCCACGGGCGGCACCATCGCCATGAAGATCGACCCGGTCAAGAACGCGCCCGTGCCCGCGATCTCGGGCGACGACCTGCTGGCCACCGTGCCCGACGTGGGCAAGTACGCGCGCATCCAGGTCAACAACCTGTCCAACGTGCCCTCCGACTACATGGACCCGGCCCGCTGGGTGCAGCTCACCCAGGCCGTACAGGCCGCGCTGGCCCGCCCTGAGGTGGCCGGCGCCATCGTCTCGCACGGCACGGACACGCTGGAGGAAACCGCCTTCTGGCTGGACCTGACCGTGCAGTCGTCCAAGCCCGTCGTGCTCATCGGCGCGCAGCGCAATGCCTCGGTGTCCGACTTCGACGGGCCGCGCAACCTGCTCAACGCCGTGCGCATCGCCGTGGACCCCAAGGCGCGCGACAAGGGCGCCATGCTGGCCATGAACAACCAGATCAACGCCGCGCGCTACGTCACCAAGACACACACGGCCAACGTGGAGACCTTCCGCTCGGGTGAATTCGGCTTTCTGGGCGAGGTCTACCCGGACCGCGTGAACTTCGCCTCCGCCCCCGCGCGCCGCCAGCACCTGCCTATCCAGGCGCAGACCATGCCCGAGGTGGAGATCTTCCCCATGTACGGCGGCGCCAACGGCCAGGCCGTGCGCCAGGCGGTGGACCGTGGCGTCAAGGGCATCGTCATCGACGCCCTGGGCATGGGCAACATGAACGTCGCCATGCTCGATGCCGCCAAGTACGCCATCGGCAAGAACGTGCCCGTGGTCGTCAGCACGCGCGTGCACAACGGGCGCGTCATGCCCAGCTACGGCTTCGAGGGCGGCGGCAAGACCTCGTTCGAGGCCGGCGCCGTCATGGCCGACGACCTGCGCGCGCCCAAGGCGCGGATCCTGCTGATGCTGGCGCTGCAGTCCGGCGTGACGGGGCAGAAGGACCTGCAGGCAGTATTCGATCGGTAAGAGTGAGATCTACCTTTTCCCGATGATGCCCGCATCTTCTGATGCGAGAGGCATGACGGCCTCTCACGGTTTTCACAATCGGGAGCGCTGCGACTGGAGCGTTGTCTCCTTTCACGAGGAGTCCTCTGATTTCATGACCATTGTTGTTGGATCAGAGGATTTTTTCTTGAAATCAGGGTATAACCCATATCTTTCGAAGCTTCGGTTTCCGGGTCTCCGGTCTGTCTGCGTTTAGCCAAGCCAGGCTCGGGCTGCAATGAGTGATCTCGTTGATTCCGTTGAACTTGTTGAAAGACGAGCTGCCTCTCTATGAATGAATATTCTGGTGAAGAAAATGGAATTCCTCTTCTGGGTGAGCCGGTTCACGCAGTTGGTTCTGGTTTTGCAGTCAACATTCCCTCATTGCCGTCCGGGGCAAGTCCGATAATTGATGAGACATCTGGAGACTGTGTTGGGTATATCCATGAAGGTGCCAAGAATGTTTGGCACATTTACGATATCTCGGGACAGCATGTTGGGATCAGAGAGAGTCCTTTAGAAGAGCCGCTTATTGATCCATTGGATCTTATTTTGCTTGGTCCAGTTGCGTTGAAGCTGGTTCGTGCAGGAATCGGTTCTGTAAGTCGCTTGGTTGCTGGGCGGGCGGCACTTGGCACTGCATCACAGCTGACTCGTTCCCTGTTGCCGCTTCTTCGAAGCAAGCTGAAAGGGGTTTCGGTAAGAAATTTGAAATTTACCGAGACAACACTCAGGCACATGGAAAATCCTGGGAGATTTGTTCCTTTACACATCATTCATCTGGCCATAAAGCATGGAAAGAGGATGCCAGATCCTCAAAAAGTTGCAGGTGTTTTCAGGTACGAAATTCCGATGTCCAGATTCATCAAGCGAGGCGCTGGGTACGTCAAGGAACAGAAAACACTTGAGGTTGTTGTTCGGGAGTCGGACTGGACTATCCTGCATTTTATGTATTTCTGAAAATGCTGAACATCAATACAGAAGATCTAAGTCTTCAGATAGAGCCGGTGGCCAGTCGTTTTGAGGCCCCGGGTGGACCATATCTTGAATGGATTGACTTGTTTGTCAAGGTGGCTGTCCCTGGGATAGATGCAGAAGGTAATTGGTCTGCGATGCCTGGAGAGTTGAAGAAATTCTGGATGGAACTCCAGTCGATGAAGGCTGGGAATAATTTTGAGACGAGTGCAATACTGTCCGGAACGGAGCCGGGACTTGGCATTTCATTGAGAATGCTGGAAAGGGGCTTGATCATCATGGATTGGAGTTTTCAGCCAAGACCCCCAGATGGGCCAAAGATTTCAGGGGTCTGTGGCTTGGATCAGACTTTTCTGGATGATTTGATGGATGGAGTGCAGTCTTTGTTGAATTTCCATAATTCAACAAGCTAGAAATCTGAATTCAAATTTGGATCTTTTTCATGACTTCCTGCGCATTGCTTTATGAATACAGAGAGCCGCTGTTTTTGATGTCGCACCAATAGGACTTGCCATGCAGGATGACGATCTCGAATACGTAGGCTTCTGGGCCCGCACCGGCGCCGCGCTGATCGACACCGTGATCCTGCTCGTGCTCATGCTTCCGGCCCTGATCTCCATCTATGGCTGGGAATACCTGGAGTCCGAAAAACTGCTGCACGGCCCGGCCGATTTCGTCATCTCCTGGGTGCTGCCTGCCATTGCCGTCGTCATCTTCTGGATCAAGAAACAGGCCACGCCGGGCAAGATGCTCATCGCCGCCAGGATCGTGGACGCGCAGACCGGCGCGGACATGAGCACACGGCAGGCCATCATTCGCTACCTGGCTTACTTCGTGTCCATCATCCCGCTGTGCCTGGGGCTGATCTGGGTGGCCTTTGACCCGCGCAAGCAGGGCTGGCACGACAAGATTGCGGGCACCGTGGTGGTCAGGCCCAAGCACCTGGGGGTGCAGCCGGTGAAGTTCCGCTGACACGCTCCTCAGGCGCGCCCGCAGCGGGCGCTCCGTGCTATTTCAACGGCAGCTCGGATGTGGCGTCGCGCAGCTGCGCAGCCCGCCCCAAGTTCAGTGCTGCAGCACAGGACAGGCGCCTGATCTCCGTCGCGTTGCCGGCTGCGCCGCCAGCCAGAGAAGCAAGCCAGCTGCATTGGGCATCGCGGTACTGCGTGAATTCCTTGCCGGAGGCGGACAGCCTGGCCTTGGCCTGGGCGGCATATTTGGCATCCTCATCCCATTGCCCCAGCGCGCTGGCTGCCTGTTCCTCGGCCTGCTTCAAGGCCTTGTGGCTGTCTGCGAGCCTGCGCGCCAGGCAGTCTCGCATTCTGGCCTGGGAGTGGGCACTGCATTCCTCGCGCAAGGCGCGTTCATCGGGTTGAGAAATGATTTCCGTGGCGAGGCTCCACAGAGGAATGCAGGCTGCCAGTGCCAGGGTTGTCAGCTTTATTGCTCGCATGTGGAGGTCCTGAATCCGAAGAGGCCGGGCTGCCTGATCCCGATGCAATGACGATGGCCGCAAAGGCGCCGGGCATTCTGGCATGCCTGATTGGCCGGTTGCGAGCAACCGCAAGCGAACGCCAAGCCACCGGTCATGCCAATGCGCAGTGGTTTCCCTTGCGCACGAGCACCGGCCTTCCCGCCCCGTAGCTCAATCCTCTTCCAACCCCGGCTCGTCCACCACGAAGCCCGAGCCGTCCTCGTCGCAGAACACGCATTGCTGCACAAAGCTGTCCATGCTGCTGGCGTGGAACCAGATCAGGCCCTGGTCTTCGTCGCAAAGCATGTCGGTCTGTTCGTCCACGCTGGCGGCGGCAAAGCCGCTCAGTTCCATTTCTTCGAGGAACTGTTCCAGGTCCTCGCAGCCTGCAAACAGCTCATGGTCCAGGCTGCCGATGCGGCCCTTGAAGGCGCCGTGCAGCACTTCCACGAAGGGGTTGCCGCCGGGGTCATGGCCAATGACCATGAAGTGCGCGGCAAACAGGTTTTCGCGCTGGTGGTCCTCCACGTCGCAGTGCTCCGAGCCTGCGCGGAAGTGGTGCAGGGTGCGCAGCCAGGCGTGGTTGTCGCCGGTCTCGTCGTCGGCCTGCAGGTAGTCCTCGCGGTCGGGCGCCGCTTCGAGCCGGTCGAAGTCCAGGCCGTTCTGCGTGATCAGGAACTGCGCGTAGGCGTCGGAGAAGCCTTGCGCGGCCTGGTACTCGCGCACCGCCTGGGCGTCGGGCAGGGCCAGGCCGAAGGGATTGGGAAAGCGCACTTGCATGGAACGGTCCTTGAAAAGGAGTGAACGGCGGCCAGGCAGGCCGTGCCCGCAGGATGGTGCAGGCGTTGGGAGGCAGTTTGGTGACAGTTCTGTAGTGACTCACAGCCCCGCAAGCAGAGTCGGGCGAAGCGGTAGCACGCAACAACTTACCGGCAGAAATCGAAAGAGCCTTTTTCGGTACGTTTCTCAAAAAACCAGAAACGTACCGAAATTCTTTTCAAAACAACAGCCTAAGAGATTTTGAAACGCTTCGGATCACGAAGAAACCACCAGCCTCGAATGCCCCACGCCACCGCCTTTCTCCACACGCACCTGCACGGCGATGCGCTCCTTGAGCGCCTCCACGTGGCTGATGATGCCGATCATCTTGCCGCTGTCGTTGAGCCGGTCGAGTGCGTCGAGGGCGATCTCCAGCGTGTCGGCATCGAGCGTGCCGAAGCCTTCGTCGAGGAACAGGGAGTCGATGGAGGTCTTGTGGCTGACCAGGTCGGACAGCGCCAGTGCCAGGGCCAGGCTGACGAGGAAGGCCTCGCCGCCCGATAGCGTGCGCGTGTCGCGCGGGGTGTCGCCCTGCCAGCTGTCGACGATGTCCAGTTCCAGCTCGCCTTCGGGCTTGCGGCGCAGCAGGTAGCGGCCGTGCAGGCGTGCCAGGTGGAGGTTGGCCAGGTGCAGCAGGTGGTCCAGGGTGAGGCCCTGGGCGAAGCGCCGGTATTTGTCGCCCTTGGCCGAGCCGATGAGGCCGTCCAGGTGCTGCCACAGGTCGCTGTCGCTGGCCTGGGCAGCGATGTGCTCGAACAGGGCCTGCTGGCCCTGGCGGCGGCGCTGGTCGTCGGCCAGCTGAGCGCGGGCGCCGCCCAGTTGTTCGCTGAGTGCCGTATGGCGCTCCTGCAGTGTTTGCAGCAGGGCCTGTATGGCTTCGGGTGCGAGGTCGGTCAGGGCCTGGGCCTGCAGATCCGCGTGCTCGCGCTGCGCGGCTTCCAGCAGGGTGGCCGCGCGCTGTTGTGCCGCCTGCAGTTGCTGGCGCAGCGTGGCCAGGCGCTGGCGTTCGGGTGCGGGCAGCAGGGCCTGCAGGTAGGTGGGTTCGTCAGCAAAGGGGCTGGCGGCCAGGGCGGCCTGCCATGCGGATTCGGCCTGGTCCGCTTCCTCGCGCTGGCGGGCCAGCGTGGCCTGGGCCTGTTGCTGCTGGCCTTGCAGGGCATCCTGCTGCCGCGTGAGAGCGGCGATGTCGCTGGCGCATTCGGCCAGGGCCTGCGGCAGCTGTTCCACGGGCGGCAAGGGCAGGGAAGGCGGCTCTGCCACAGCCGTATCGGCGGGATGGTGCTGCGCCGTTCTCTGCGCCTCCCACTGTGTTTCCCACTGTTTTTTCCAGCGCTGCACATCGGCCTCGGCGGCCTCGCATTCCTTGCGCTGCAAGGCCATGGATTGGGCCAACTGCTGCAAGTCGTGCCGGGCCTGTTGCCAGTGCTGCCATTCGGCTTCGCGCGCTTCAAGCCAGGGCTGGGCGTCGTCGGGCACCGTGTGGCCGGCCTCGCCCAGTGAAGCCTGCAACTGCGCGTTCAGCGCCTGGGCTTCGGCCTGCAGGCTGGCGATGGATTGCTGCAGTTCATCGCGGCGTGCGCTGTGGTCGGCCAGGGCCTGCTGCTGCAGCGCAAGCTGGCCTTGCGCGGTCTGCAGTGACTGGCGGCTGTGCTGGGCGGCGTCCTTGGCCTGTTGCACGGCCTGCTCGCCTTGCTCGGCGGCCTGCACGGCGCGCTTGAGCGTGTCCAGCTGTCGGGCGCAGGCCTGGGCCGATACGGCGAGGGTGTCGGCCTGTTGCCAACTGTCTGGCACGAGTTGCAGGGGTTGCGCGAGGCCCTGCCATGTGTCGTGCCATGTGCCGTGCCAGCGTGCGATGTCTTGTTCCAGCTCGTCGGCCTGGCGCTGGCGCGCCGCCTGCGCGGCCGTGGTGGCGGCCAGCGTGGCGCGGGCGGTTTCTCCCTGGGTTTGCAGGGCGTCGAGTTCATCCTGCTTGCGGCGCAGCGCGGCTTCGGTGGCCGAGGCGTCCAGCGCTTCGTAGGCGGCCACGGCCGGGTGCTCGTGCGCGCCGCACAGCGGGCAGGGCTGGCCGGGCTGCAGGGCGTGGCGGTGCTCGGACAGGCTTTGGATGCGCTGCTCCTGCAGGAGCAGGGTCTGCTTGTCCGCGACCTGTTCCTTGACGCTCTTGTACTGCTGCCGCAGGGCTTGCAGCGATGTGTCCTGCGCCCGCGCCTGTGCCTCTCCATCGCGCAATTCCTGCTCCAGCGCAGCTTGCTGGCGCGCAAGTTCGCGGCGCTGCGCGGCCTGGGTTTCTGCCTGGCGCCACAGGTGCAGGCGGTCCTGCTCTGCCTGCTCGCGAGCGCGCAGTTCGGCCATGCCGCCGCTGCCTTGAAGGCGCTGCGCCTGTTCGTCCTGCGCGTGCTGGAGTGCGGCGCTGGCGCGGGCCTGGGCGTCGGTGGCGGCCTGGACCTGGGCCGTGCCGGCTTCGGCGCTTTGCGCCATGCGGGCCTGTTCGGCATCCAGCTTGCGCAGGGCCTGCTGCTGGTTGGCCGCTTGCTGTTGCTGGCTGGCGCGCAGCTTGAACTGCTGGCGCCAGCTGCCCAGGCGCTCGCCCAGCAGGGCATGTGCGGCATGGTGTGTGCAGAACTGTTCCAGCGTTTGGTGCTCGGCCTGCTGGCGGGCCAGAGTGTCTTGCGCAGCCTGGGCCAGGCGGGCGGACAGGGCCTGGGCATGGCGGTGCTGCAGCAGCAGCCGGGCCTGGGTTTGCTGTTCGTGCTTGCGCAGTTGCTGCAGTTGCTGGCGGCTGTCATCGCAGGCGGAGGTGCTGCGCTGCCAGGCCTGGTGCAGCGGTTGCAGTGCTTGAGCAGGCTCGTCGTTGGCCAGTCTTTCCAGTTCGGGCGCGGCCTGCTCCAGTGCCTGGGCGGCGTCTGCGCAGCCGGTGCGGGCGGCCTGCAGTGTCTGGGTGGCCTGGGCCAGTTGCTGCTGCCATTGGTGCTGGGCCTGGGTACGCAGGTAGTCGGTCTGCAATGTGGCCTGCTCCGTCACCAGGCTGTCGGCCTGGGCCTGCAGGGCATCGCGCGCCTCAGGCGTCAGCAACTCCACGCCATCGGCCTGGGCCTTGAGCTGGTCCAGGCGCTGGCGCGCATCGCGGGCGCGTTCGAAGACTTTCTGCGAGATGAGGCCGTAGATCTCGGTGCCTGTCAGCTCTTCCAGCAGGCCGGCGCGCTCATTGGCATTGGCTTGCAGAAAAGCGGCAAAGCCGCCCTGGGCCAGCAGCATGGACTTGGTGAAGCGCTCGAAGTCCAGGCCGGTGATGGCGGCGGTCTGCTCCAGCTTGTCGCGCGTCTGGCTGCTGAGGATGCTGCCGTCGCCCCGGGCCAGTTCCACCTTGGGCGCCTGCAGTGCGCCATCGAGCCTGTCGCGTGCGCGGCGCTGGCTCCAGAAGGCGCGGTAGACCTGCCCCTTGACCTCGAACTCGACCTCGGCCAGACAGTCGGCCGTGTGGCGCGTCATGAGGTCGTTGGCCGATGCCGAGATGTTGTTCAGCCTGGGTGTCTGGTGGTACAGCGCCAGGCAGATGGCATCGAGCAGGGTGGACTTGCCCGCGCCCGTGGCCCCGGTGATGGCGAACAGGCCGTTGCCCGCGAACGGTGCCTGCGTGAAATCGATGCGCCATTCGCCCTTGAGCGAGTTGAGGTTCTTGAGCCGCAGCGTAAGGATCTTCATGCGCGGGCCTCCTCGCCGTGTTCGCCGGCGCCTGGCTGGGGTGCATCAAGCCCGGCCACCACTTCCTGGTAGCGCCGGGTGAGGGCCTGGGCCAGGCTGGGCTCCAGTGTTTCCAGCGCCAGGCGGCGCTCGAAGACGTCGGCGGGGCTGATCTCGTGCAGCGACTCGCCGGCGGCGGCGGCCATGCCGGCCACCGCCCGGCCGCGCTGGCGCCGAACGCGCAGCAGTTCCACCGGCAGCTCATCGGCCAGGGCCTGCACGCGGTCGGTGAGCTGGGGCAGGTAGTCGTCCTGCTCCACCACCACCTCCAACCACACGGGCCGTGCAGGGCTGCCGGCCTGGGCGGCGGCGCGCATCAGATCCGGCAAGGCGGTCAGGCTGCCTGCCACCGAGGCCATGGGCTGAAAGCAGGGCACGGGCAGCGGCGTGACGGCCTGCAGCCCTTCGGGGCCCAGGTCCACCAGCAGCATCTGCTTGGACTGGCGGGCCTCGTCAAAGCTCAGCGCAATGGGCGAGCCGCTGTAGCGGATGTGCTCCAGGCCGCCCACTTTCTGCGGCTGGTGGATGTGGCCCAGGGCCACGTAGTCGGCGGGTGGAAAGGCCGAGGTGGGGAAGGCGTCCAGCGATCCCACGTAGATCTCGCGCACGGACTCGCTGCTGCTGGCGCCCACGGTGGTGAGATGGCCCGTGGCGATGATGGGCAGGCGCTGGCCGGATGCGGCGTCCAGCGCGTCACGGCGCGCCATGGCGGCATCGTGCACGCAGCGGTAGCAGGACTCGATGGCGGCCTGCAGCGCCTGCTGCTTTTGCTCGGCGCTCTGGCCGGGCTGGCTCAGCACCAGGTCGCGCGGGCGCATGAAGGGCAGGGCACAGACGATGCAGCCGGGCGCGGCCGGCTGCCCCGGCCGGCGCCGCAGCGGCAACTCGACCACGTGGCTGGCCGTCTCGCCCACGGCGGCAACCACGGTGGTGTCCAGGCAGGCCAGCAGCTCGCGGTTCTCTGCCAGCGTGGCCACGGAGTCGTGGTTGCCGCCCAGCAGCAACAGGGCCACGCCCGCCGCATGCAGGCGAACCACCAGCTGGCTGTACAGCTCGCGCGCATAGCTGGGCGGCGCGCCGGTGTCGAAGATATCGCCCGCGATGAGCACGGCATCCACCGCCTGGGCATCGATCTGCTCCAGCAGCCAGTCGATGAGCGCAGCGTGCTCGGCCTGGCGGCTCTTGCCCATGAAGTGCTGGCCCAGGTGCCAGTCGGAAGTGTGAAGAAGGCGCATGGTTTCGGTATCGCGGTATCGGTGCAATGTCCGCCGGCTGTGGCGGGGGCGACAGTATGGTCGCTGGCGCGCATGGGTGACAGCAGGGCGGCGTGCCGCAGCTAACATCCCGGTTCGCATCAACCAAGGAGACACAGGCATGTTCAGCCACGTCATGGTCGGGGTCAACGACCTCGAAAAATCCAAGCAGTTCTACGACGCATTCCTGGGAGCGCTCGGCATTGCGCCGGGCATGGCCAACAAGAACCGCTATTTCTACCGCAGCGCGGGCGGCACGTTTGCCATTTCCACACCGATCAACGGCGAGTCTGCCTGCCACGGCAATGGCGCGACCATCGGCTTTGCGACGCAGTCGCCCGAGCAGGCCGACGCGGCCCATGCCGCCGCCGTGGCAGCCGGGGGCGTGACCTGCGAGGATCCGCCCGGCTGGCGCGAGGCTTCGCCCGGTGGCCGGCTGTACCTGGCCTATGTGCGGGATCTGGATGGCAACAAGCTGTGCCTGTTGCATCGGCCGCCGAAGGCCTGAGTTTCAGCCCCTGACGGTTCACCAGCGAGCCGGAGCCTGGGCGGCCTCTGCCGTCCAGGCTCCTGGCCGGTTGCGCGGTGTCGGCCGCCTCGCTCCCACGGTACGCGCGGCCGCTCAGGACGTGCTTCTTCTCAATCCATTTTGATGTTGGCGGCCTTGATCACGCCGCTCCACAGCGCCTGTTCCGAGCGCACGAAGCCTGCGAACTGCTGCGGCGTCATCTCCATGGGCTGTATGCCGATCTCTTCGAGCTTGGCACGCGTTTCGGGGTGGCGCAGGGCTGTGGCCAGGCTTTTGTTCAGGCGCTCGGTGAGCGCGGGGCTCAGGTGGGCGGGGCCGACGAAGCCCTGCCAGGCATAGGCTTCGAAGCCGGGCACGCCGGCCTCGGCCATGGTGGGCACGTCGGGCAGGATGGGCAGGCGCTGGGGCGTGGCCACGGCCAGCACGCGCAGCTTGCCCGCGCGGATGGCCGAGATGCTGGGCGGCAGGTCCACGAACATGGACTGGATCTGTCCCGCCATGAGGTCCTGCAGCGCCGGAGCCGAGCCCTTGTAGGCCACGTGCAGGATCTGGGTGCCCGTGCGCTGCTTGAACAGCTCCAGCGCCACGTGCAGCGGCGAGCCCGGCCCCGACGAGGCCGAGGAGATGCCGCCCGGCTCCTTGCGCGCCATCGCCAGGAATTCCTGCACGTTCTTCGCCGGGAAGGACGGATGCACGGCCAGCACCAGCGGCATGCGGCCCAGGCCGCCGATGTAGCTGAAGTCCTTGCCCGCGTCATAGCTCAGGCGCGCATACATGGCGGGGTTGAAGGCCAGCGTGCCCGAGTCGGCCGTGCCCAGCGTGTAGCCATCGGCCGGGGCGCGTGCGATCAGCGTGGCGCCGATGATGCTGGCCGCGCCGGGACGGTTGTCCACCACCACGGGCTGGCCCAGGTCCTTGCCCATCTGCACGGCCAGCTGGCGCGCGATCACGTCGGTGGTGCCGCCCGGTGCGTAGGGCACCACCCATTTGACGGGCTGGGTGGGCCAGGCTGGCGCACTCTGGGAGGACGGGGCTGGGGCGGATTGCGCCTGGGCGGTGCCCATGCCCAGCGTCAGCAGGGCGCAGGAAAGCCAGGCCTTGCGGTGCAGGGCCATTGGGTTGAACAGCATTTTTTGTCTCCGGTGGTTTTTATGGGTGTCTGTTGCGCCGTGCGTCAGCGAGGCCGCAGCATCCATTCGTGCGCGGGATCGTTGCGGAAGGCCCAGCGCCGCTCGGGCCCGGCCATGGTGTTGAGGTAGTAGAGGTCGTAGCCGTGCGGGGCCACGCAGGGGTGGTAGCCGCGCGGCACCATCACGGTGTCGCGGTGCTCCACCGCCATGGCTTCGTCGATGCTGCGGTCATCGGTGTAGACGCGCTGGAAGGCAAAGCCCTGGCTGGGGTTGAGCAGGTGGAAGTAGGTCTCCTCCAGCACGGTCTCGGCGTCCGGCGCGGCGGGGTCGGCGCTGTCGTGCTTGTGCGGCGGATAGCTGGACGAGTTGCCCGCGGGCGTGATGACCTCGACCACCAGCAGGGACTCGGCCGCCTCGGTCTCGGGCAGGATGTCGCAGACATGGCGCGTGTTGCTGCCCTGGCCGCGCACGCTGCGGCGCATGCTTTCGGGGGCGATCACGCGCGTGGCGTGGCGGCCCGTGGCGGGTGCGGCGCTCAAGGCAATGTCGGCCGGGCCGCGCGCCGTGATGCGCAGGCTTTGGCCGGGCGGCACGTAGACGGCCGTGGGCGCACTCTCCTCAAACACGCTGGCGCGGCTGCCCAGGGCGCTGAACGCCTGGCTGCCGACCTGCACATCCACCTGGCCGGTGAGCACGGTGATGCAGTATTCAAGCGGGCCGGTGGACAGCGCCTCCACCTCGCCCGCCTGCAGCCTCAGGGCCTTGAAGTGGATGTGCTTCCAGCCCGCGCTGGCGGGCGTGATGTCGGTGACGACGCGGCCGGGCGCGGCCTTGACGAGAAGGCTCATTGGGAGACCTTCGCCCTCACGGGCTGCGGTGCGAGCCCCCTTCGGAGCGGCCGGGCGGGGGCTCATGCCGCAGCTCCTTCGGTGATGTCCTGGCGCGCGTCCACGCGGCTGGCATCCCAGCCCGCGATCAGCGCGCGGAAGTTGGCGGCGACGGCATCGCGCAGCGCGGCGTCGTCCAGCTCGTTGCGCAGCCACTGCAGCGCCGGTCCGGCCCAGACGCTGCGGCCGATCATGAAACCCTTGACCACGGGCGCCCGCGCCTGGGCAAAGCCCTGCACCAGTTGCTCCACGGGCTGGGACAGGCCCAGGATCACGGCGCCCCGGCACCAGGGATCGCGTTCGTTCACCAGGGCGTCCAGCGCCTCCCAGTTCTCGCGCGCCATGGTGCCGACCTTCCACCATTCGGGCTTGAGGCCCAGGTCGTAGAAATGGCGTATGGCGCGCAGCACGGCCTCGCCCCGGTCGTCGGGCGCCAGCGTGTCCTTTGGCGGGATCACTTCCAGCAGCAGCTCATGGCCGCTGGCGCGCGTGGCGGTCCAGACCTGCTGCAGCCAGGCATCCTGCTCGGCGCGCAGTGCGGGCGTGTCGTCGGGGTGGTAGAAGACCAGGCATTTGACGGTATGGCTTTGCGGCCAGTGCAGCAGCTCGGAAGCCAGCGAGTCCGTGCCGTCAAAGCGCAGCGGGCGCGAGCCCGGCAGCTCGATGGGCCGGCCTATCCACCAGCCGCGTCCCGTGGCGTCGTGCAGCGCGGCCTCGCCCAGGTGATGGCGGCCGTCGATCAGCACGCCCATGCGGCCCGCGTTGCCCGGATCGCGCTCGACCTGGGCGACCACCTCGTTGATCAGCCGCTTGAGCGGGCGCAGCCGCGCGGGCGCTGCGCCGGCCTCGCGCGCCAGATCGTCGAACTGGCTGCGGTGGTCATAGGCCAGCACGCACAGCGCGGGCCACTGCGGCCGCGCGCGGCTGACGCGGTGCAGGTGGGACAGCTCGGGGTCCTGGTCGGGACGCGGATGGCGGTGGCCCGAGAACCAGTGCGCCAGCTCGGCCTGCGTGGGCATGGCCGGCGCGCAGCCATGGCGCGAGACCACGATGGCGCCGCAGGCGTTGGCAATCGCCGCAGATTCCTCCAGGCTCTTGCCGCGCAGCAGCCCGGACAGCAGGCCCGAGGCAAAGGCATCGCCCGCGCCCAGCACATTGAGCACCTCCACGCGCTCGCCCAGCACCGTGGGCGCATCGGCGATCGCATCGGGCACCTCGCCCTCGATCAGCGAGCAGCCCAGCGGCCCGCGCTTGACCACGAAAACGGCGCGGCTGCATTCGCGCACGCGGCGCAGGCTGGCGATCAGGTCGCCCTCCACGCCGCCGGCGATCAGCCATTCCTCCTCGGTGCCGATGATGAGTTCGAACTGGCCCAGCTCGGCCTGCAGCCTGCGGCTGACCTCGGCGCTGGCCACATAGCGTGTCTCGCCATCGCCCCGTCCGGCCAGGCCCCACAGCACGGGCCGGTAGTCGATGTCCAGCACGCGCACCAGGCCGTGGCGGCCTGCCATCTCCAGTGCCTTGCGGCTGGCCGCCAGCACGCCGGGTGCGCTCAGGTGGGTGCCCGTGATGGCCAGGCAGCGGCAGCGGGCCAGGAACGCCTCGCTGATGGCCTCGGCGTCCAGGGCCATGTCGGCGCAGTTTTCGCGGGCGAAGAGCAGGGGGAAGGTCTCCTGGTCCTTGATGCCCAGCAGCACCATGCCGGTCAGGCGCTGGGCATCGACCTGCACCTGGCTGGTGTCGCAGCCCTCGCGGCGCAGCGTCTCGACCAGGAAGCGGCCATTTTGTTCATCGCCCACGCGCGAAATCATGGCCGAGCGCAGCCCCAGGCGCGCCGTGCCGAAAGCCATGTTGCCCGAGGAGCCGCCCAGGTACTTGGCAAAGCTGCCGGCCTCCTCCAGGCTGCAGCCGATCTGCTGCGCGTAAAGGTCCACGGCCAGTCGGCCCAGGCAGGCCACGTCCAGCGGCCGGTCGGAGGGAAAGTTCAGCATGCTCATCGTCATAGGCCTGTGCGTTGCGGACCCCCGCGTGCGGGCCTGTCCATAATCGTTGCGTGCATGCGATCATAGATCGAAATAGAAAAAGTTTTCCATATATATGAAAAATAGAAAAACCCTTGGCGATGCAGGCGCCCCCTCGCTGGCCGGCCCCTACGCCGACCGCGCCGCCTTCCTCACCGTGCTGCGCGAAGGCTTCGAGGCCCTGAGCCGCCAGCTCAAGGCCATAGGCCGCCATGTGGAAATGCAGGGCGATCGCCTGGCCTTCGACGGCATCCAGGCCACGGCCGAGCAATGTGGCGTGCAGCCTTCGGCCGTGGTGCGCTTTGCCAAGCATTTCGGGTTCTCGGGGTACTCGGAACTGCAGGCGCTGTTCCGCGCCGATGCGGCGCGCCAGCTCTCGGCCCAGCATGACTACCAGGACCGCATCCGGGGCCTGATCGCCTCGGGCAACGAGCCACGCAGCAGCGCGCGTCTGGCGCACGAGGTCATCGAAGGCAGCATCGAAAGCCTGCAGGCCCTGCAGCGCGGCCTGCCGCCCGAGCAGTTCGAGACGGCGGTGGATCTCATGCTGGATGCCCCCTCGCTGTGGCTGGCCGCCTCGCGCCGCGCCTTCCCCGTGGGCGCCTACCTAGCCTATGCGCTGCAGCACACCGAAAAGCCCGTGCACTGGCTGCACGGCCTGGGCGCTATGCAAAAGGGCGAGCTGCGCGCGCTGGCGCCCGGCGACGTGATGCTGGCCGTCTCCTTCGAGCCCTATGCGCCCGAAACGCTGGAAATGGTGGACGCGGCCCTGGCACGCGGCGCGCGCCTGCTGGCGCTGACCGACAGCCAGCTCAGCCCCCTGGCATCCCGCGCCACCGTCACCCTGCTGGCCCAGGACGCAGCCACTTTCGGCTTTCGCTCCCTGACCAGCACGCTGACCCTGGCGCAGTCGCTGTTCCTGGCGCTGGCCTACCGGATGGAGCTGGCGTACGAGCCTTCGGTGAAGAGGTCCTAGGCGGCAGCGTTCCGCCCAGGGCCGCTTTGTGGGGGTTCACCAATGCGCAGGCTTGCTGGCTGGTTTTTTCCGCGTCTGCACGTTCAGCGGCAACTGCGATTGCGCCAGCTCGTCGTCCCTGATGTGATGGCGAACCCAGTGCGCCAACGCCGTCAAGCGCTTGTTGGGCACTTTGCCGTCTGCTGCGGTCCTGTCGCGCAATGGCATGACCAGCCCCAGCCTGGCGGCGGGCACGTCCTCGCGCAGCATGCGCAGTGCGGGTTCTACGTCACTGTCGTTGGAGCAGATCACCAACTGGTCGCATTCGCCACGTACTGCATCACGGTAGGCGTGCAGCGCAAGGTTCACGTCGGTCTGCTTTTCTTCGATCATCCAGACGCGCGACACGTTGTTCTTGCTCGGGTTGGCGCCCGCTTGGTAGCTTGGCAGGGATGTGGGTTCGAAGACGTGGAAGCCGTTGACGATCTGGATCAGGCCAGGGTCTCGTGCCTGCAGGGCGTGAAGGTATTGGGTCTGTGCCTGGACCGATGCCTCGCCATGGCGGGCGTACGAGGCTTTGACAGGGGCCGTGAAGTACTTGATGGCGACAACCTCTGCCCCAGGGTCTTGCGGCAGCAGGATTCGATCACGAAACAGCGCAGCAATGTCCAGCCACTTGTACGGCGTGCCCTTGAGCCGCGAGTAGTAGAGGTTGTAGCCGTCGATGTAGATGGTTGTTCTGGTCAATGTCCAAGCCACCAATGAAAAGACCACCTTGCGGTGGCCTTTTCGCCCTAAGCCTGAGCCAACTGAATGACACCGCGAAGGGATTGTGTAGTGCGATTCTAGCAACTCCTGCCATTCAAAGGCCTGGAACGGCGCCTGTTCCTGCGCCGCACGCCGTTGGACAGGCGCGCGGGTTGATGCCCGATGCGGCACTGCAGTCCCGGGGGGACCTCTTCTATCCCGCAGCCGCCGCGCGCAGCAGCCGGTCGCGCACGCCTTCCCAGTCCGGCGCGTCGGGCGGGGTCTCGATCCAGATCAGCCGGGCGCCGACTTCATCGAAGTCGCGCAGGGCGCCGAACAGCTCGCGCGCGGTGGCGGCGGCGTCGTCGGGCATGGCGCGCAGCGTGACGGCGCGCGAGGCGGTGCGCAGCGGTGTGCGGTGGTAGACGGCCAGGTTCCTGGCGTCGGCGCCCAGCACGTCCAGCCCGGCCTGCAGCTGCCTGGCGTCCATGAGGCGCACCTGGGCGTTGGGCGCGTAGTGGGCCAGCAGGGTGCCGGAGGCGCGTGGCGTGTTCTCCTGCAGCTCTTCCTTGGAAAGGGGGCGCTGGCCGCAGGCGCGCTCGATATCGTCGCGCGTGATGGCGCCGGGGCGCAGCAGCACGGGCAAGCCGCGCGTGCAGTCCACGATGGTCGATTCAATTCCCACTTCGCAGGCGCCGCCGTCCAGCACCAGCAGCGTGTCGCCGAACTCGCTGGCCACATGGGCTGCCGTGGTGGGGCTGACGCGGCCGAACTTGTTGGCGCTGGGCGCCGACACGCCCCAGACGGGCGGCTGCAGCTGCTGGCAGGCGGCCAGCACGGCATGGGCGACGGGGTGGGAGGGGCAGCGCAGGCCCACGCTGTCCTGGCCGCCGGTCGAGGCCCGGGCGGCCTGGGGCAGGCGCGGCAGGATCAGGGTCAGCGGGCCGGGCCAGAAGGCGTCGATCAGCTGCTGCGCGAACAGCGGCACTTCACGCGCATAGCGCGTAATGGCGCCGCTGTCGGCCACATGCACGATGAGCGGATGGTTGGGCGGCCTGCCCTTGGCGGTGAAGATCTGCGCGACGGCCGCGTCGTTGTCGGCGTCGGCCGCAAGGCCGTAGACGGTTTCCGTGGGCAGGCCCAGCAGTTCGCCGCGCTGCAGCGCCTGCGCGGCGGCCTGGACAGAGGCCGCCAGCGTTCCATCAAGAATCATCGCGCGGGCCTTCAGAAGGGCTCTATACCCAGGATGGCAGCGGCCTGCAGGGCGGTGGAGCGCACGGCCTCGGGCGAGGGGCCGGTGACGTTCAGGTGGCCCATCTTGCGGCCGCGCTTGGCGTCGTGCTTGCCGTACAGGTGCAGGTGGCAGCCGGGCAGGGCCAGGACCTGGTCCCAGGCCGGCGCCTTGGCCTGTTCGCCGTCCTTGAACCACAGGTCGCCCAGCAGGTTCAGCATGATGGACGGGCTGTGCTGGCGCGGCTGCGTCAGCGGCAGGCCGGTCATGCAGCGCACCTGCAGCTCGAACTGCGAGACATCGCAGGCGTTCTGGCTGTAGTGGCCGCTGTTGTGCGGGCGCGGCGCGATCTCGTTGACCACGAGCATGCCGTCCTGCAGCACGAAGAATTCGACGCAGAGCACGCCCACGTAGTCCAGGCCATCGGCCACGGAACGTGCGGCGGCCAGCGCCTGCTCGACCTGGGCCTGCGGCAGGTTGCCTTCGTAGACTTCGGTGACGGAGAGGATGCCTTCGCGATGCAGGTTGCGCTGCACGGGCAGGTTGACCATGGAGCCGTCACGGCCGCGCGCCACGATGACCGAGCATTCATGGGCCAGCGGCAGCATTTTTTCCAGCACGCAGGCCACGCGGCCCAGTTGCTCCCAGGCGGTGGCCAGCTCGGCGGCGTTCTTCACGCGCACCTGGCCCTTGCCGTCGTAGCCCATGCGGGCGGTCTTGAGGATGCCGGGCAGCAGGCTGGCGTGCACGGCCGCAAGCTGGGCGGGCGTCTCGATCACCGCATAGGGCGCGCAGGGCACGCCGCAGCGCACGAAGTGGGCCTTCTCCTGGGCGCGGTCCTGGGCAATGGCCACGGACGAGCCGGCCGGCGAGACCGGCCGCTGGGCGGCCAGCAGGTTCAGCGCCGCGGCGGGCACGTTCTCGAATTCGGTGGTGACGGCGGCCGACAGGCGCGCCAGTTCGGCCAGGCCCTGCGGGTCTTCGTAGCCGGTACGGATGTGGTGGTGGCTGACCAGGCCGGCAGGGCTGGTCGGGTCGGCGTCGAGCACGGCCGTGAAATAGCCCATGGCCTGGGCCGATTGCACGAACATGCGGCCCAGCTGGCCGCCACCCAGCACGCCCAGCGTGGCGCCCGGCAGGATCACATCTGCGCTCATACGGCCACCGGGGGAAGCGTCATCGCGCGCGCTGCGGCGGTCTGCTCGGCGCGGAAGGCTTCGAGCCTGGTGCGCAGGGCCGGGTCCTCATTGGCCAGCAGGGCCACGGCGAACAGGGCCGCATTGGCCGCACCGGCCGCGCCGATGGCAAAGGTGGCCACGGGCACGCCCTTGGGCATCTGCACGATGGAGTGCAGCGAGTCCACGCCCTGCAGGTGGCGGCTGGCCACCGGCACGCCGAGCACGGGAACCACGGTCTTGGCGGCGATCATGCCGGGCAGGTGGGCAGCGCCCCCCGCACCCGCGATGATGGCCTTCAGGCCACGGCCGGCAGCGGCCTCGGCGTAGGCGAACATGTCGTCGGGCATGCGGTGGGCCGAGACGACCTGGGCTTCATGGGCAATGCCAAATTGCTGAAGAATGGCAACTGCGTGCTGCATGGTCTCCCAGTCGCTGCTGGAGCCCATGACCACACCGATCTGGATGGAGTTCATGTCGTGAGGGCGCCTGCGGCCCGGCCTAGTGGAACCCGCGATTTTACTTTTTTAGTCCTAATTCGCGTAATCCATGCGCCAAATCACCGCACAGCCGTGTGCTGCTCGCGCGCAAAACCCAGCACGCGCTGGCGAAACACATGGGTCAGCCAGGCCAGGGCCAGCCCCACCTGCACGACCAGCGACAGCCACATTCCGCTGGTGACGGGCTTTGTCAGGCCGGCTGCCAGCGGCTGGGCCAGCACGGCGGCATCGGCCCCGGCCAGGCCAAAGGCCAGCAGCGGCAGCACGATGTTGACCAGCAGCCAGGTGACGGCAAACGCGGCCAGCGGCGACTTGATGCGCCCGGCCAGCAGGGAAAAGCCCGTGGCCAGCGCGGCATCGCGCAGCAACTGCGCCGTGGCCAGCGCCGCCAGTTGGGCCGCGCCCGGCACCATGGGCTGGCCGCCCGCGGGCCACAGCAGCCACAGCGCGCAGGCCAGCACGGCCAGCAGCCAGCTCACGGGCCACAGCGGCAGCGCTTCGAGCGCGCCACGCCAGCGCCCCTGCAGCACGCACCACTGCACCTGGCGCCAGCTGCGCAGGCCCTCGTCCATGCCGTGCAGGCAGACATAGGCCGTGCCCGCCAGCGCCAGCCCGGTGGTCCAAGCGAAGAAAGAGGCCGGGCCGGGGCCCTGCAACTGCATTGCATCGAGGTGCATGCCTCCAAAGGCCAGGCCCGCCACGCACAGGCCCAGCGGCCAGGCCCAGGGCAGGGTGCGCACATCCAGCCGCGTGCACAGCAGCCGCCACAGGGCCAGCAGGCCCAGCCCCAGCGCGATGGCGCCGAACAGGTAGATGGCGCCGCGCCCGTGCAGCGGCACGGACCACCACAGCACAGGGCGGCCTTCTTCGCGGCCCAGCTGCTCGGTCAACCGGCCCAGGATGGGGCCGGGCAGCACCATCACGAACAGCAGCGGCACCAGCACGAAGCGGATGCGGCGCGCGGGCTGCTCCTTCGGCCCCCAGCCCATGAGCACGGAGTGCATGCTCCAGGCCTGCAGGGCCAGGCCCCACAGCACGGCCTGCAGCACGGCGTGCACGCCCCAGGCCAGCCCGCCCGGCTGGCCCGCCGAGGTGGCCAGCACGGCCAGCGCGCACCACAGCATGTACAGCCAGGCCGCCAGCGGGGCGCCCAGCAGCTTGCCCCAGGCCATCTGCCAGGGCGTCAGGGCCGACAGGCGCTGCCAGTCCCAGGTGTGCTGGTGCGCCTCTTCGTTGAGGCCGCGCCCGGCCAGCACGCTGCCCAGGCCGGCCGCGGCGATCCACATGCCGATCAGGGCGGCGACCAGCAGGGCATGCAGGCGGTCTTCGGGCTGGACCAGGACCATTGGCGTGGCCAGCAGCAAGGCGGTGAGTAGCAGGCTCCAGCCCAGTTGGGCGGGCCGCCAGTTGAGCCAGAGCTGGCGCTGGAATTCCGGGTTGTGCGTCATGGCTGCTCCGCAGGGGTGAGGGGGGCTGCAGCCTGCAGGCCGCGTGCGTAGCGGTCCTGCAGGCGCTCGCGCACAGGCGCCAGGCTGGCCACGGGCAGGCCGGCGCCAACTAGGCGTGCCAGCAGGTCGGCGCGTTCGCGCGGCAGGGTGGGCAGCCACAGCTGCAGATGCACCAGGCCCTGGTCATCGGGCGGCGGCACAGGGGTGTCGGGAAGGACCTGGTGCAGCTGCCGCGCCAGCGACTCGGCCGAGGCACCCGGGGGCGGCGCCAGCTCCAGTGCGTACAGTGCCAGCGGGGCATCGCCGCCGGCGGCAGGTGCCTTGATGCCGCCGTGCAGGGCCTCGTGGCTTTCCACGCGGCCGCCGCGCAGGCTCAGGATGTGGGTGCAGTACTCGTCGAGTTCGCTGAGGATGTGGCTGGAGACGATCAGGGTCATGCCCTGTGCCTGCAGCGCCCGCATCAGCTGGGACAGGCTGGCGCGGGCCTCGGGGTCCAGGCCGCTGGCCGGCTCGTCCAGCAGCAGCACGCGCGGCTGGTGGACGATGGCCTGGCCGATGGCCACGCGCTGGCGCTGGCCGCGAGACAGCTCGGTGGGCAGGCGCTCCAGCAGATCGGCCAGGCCCAGCTGCCCGGCCACGTGCGCCACGCGCTGCGGCGCCTCGGACGGGGGCACGCCCATGGACAGGGCCGCGTACTGCAGGCAGCGCCGCACGCTCAGGCGGTCATAGAGGCCGAAGAAATCCGACAGATAGCCCAGGTGCCGGTGCACTTCGCGGGGCTGCTCCTGCACCGCAATGCCATGCACCTGGACCTGGCCCGACAGCGGCTGGTCCAGCCCGGCGATGCAGCGCATCAGCGTGGATTTGCCGGCGCCGTTGGGCCCCACCAGGGCCGTGACGGTGCCTGCGGCGATATGGACGCTGACGCCATCGAGCGCGCGGTGGCCGGGGTACTCGAACACCAGCTGCGAAACCTTGATCAAGGCGAGCCCTCCCTCATTGCGTTGATGGCAGGCCGCAATGGCGGCACAGCGCGCCAATATAGCCCAGCGCTGCCGCGCCGCGCCCTCGGCCGGGCGGCTTGAAATGCGCGCAGCCTGCTCCCATCTGGGGTGGCTGCCGCCCATGGCGTTCACGCCCTGGGCCTTGGAATTGCTGGAGAATCACACGGTCCGCATCGGAGGCATTCGGCCGCCGAACTCCGAACCGCCACAGTCTGCGCGCCCTGGCCGCGCGCCTTGCCACAGGGTCTGATCACATGATTGATGTCACCATTGAGAATTTCGAAGCCGAAGTCGTCGCCGCCTCCATGCAGGTGCCGGTGCTCGTCGACTTCTGGGCACCCTGGTGCGGCCCGTGCAAGACGCTGGGCCCCATCCTGGAAAAGCTCGAAGTGGCCTATGAAGGCCGCTTCAAGCTGGTCAAGATCGACTCCGACCAGGAGCAGCAACTGGCCGGCATGTTCGGCATCCGCTCCATCCCGACCTGCATTCTGATGATGGGCGGCCGCCCCGTGGACGGCTTCATGGGCGCCCAGCCCGAAGGCAAGCTGCGCGAGTTCCTTGACAAGCACCTGCCCTCCGAAGGCGAGCTGGCCGCCGAGGCCGAAGCCGACGAGGCCCACCAGTTGCTGGAAGCCGGCGACACCCAGGCCGCCCTGCAAAAGCTGGCCGACGCCCTGGCCGCCGACCCGGCCAACGACGATGCGCGCTTCGACTACGTGCGCCTGCTGATCGCCACGGGCGGCTACGAAGAGGCCGGCGCCCTGCTGGCCGAGCCGCTCAAGCGCATTCCCCAGGCCACGCGCTTCGAGGCGCTCAACCAGTGGCTGCAGTGCATGCTGTTCGTGCACAACGACGAGCGTGGCAACTGGGAGTTTGCGCAGTTCGATGCCGTCATTGCGCAGAACAAGCGCGACTTCGACACCCGCTTCGGCAAGGCCCGGGCCCTGGCCGCCGAAGGCCAATGGGCAGCCAGCATGGACGAATTGCTGGAAATCATCATGCGCGACAAGGATTGGAACGGCCAGGCCGCGCGCAAGCTCTACGTGGGCATCCTGGAGCTGCTCACGCCCCCGAAGCCCAAGAAGCAGGACGCCATCCCCGGCAAGAGCAGCGGCGGCATCGAGCTGCTGGGCAAGGCTGGCGCCGAGCAGGACGAAGCCACGCAACTGGTCAACAGCTACCGCCGCAAGCTCAGCATGGCGCTGAACTGAGACCGGCGCTGCACGGGTGAAGAGACGGGGAGCCTTGCGGCTCCCTTTTTTCATGGCGAGGACTCAGGGTGCAACCGGTTCCTCGGCCGCATGCGCGCGGTGCAGCAACTGCACGAAGCCGGGCGCATCGGGCAGATGCACATCGGCCAGGCGCCTGACCGGAATGCCCGGGGACCACGAATTCATCACCACGGCGCCGGCCAGGGATGGCAGGTCGGCCCGGGTCAGCACGGCCTGGCGCTGCGCCACGCCCAGGCGCTGCAACTGGCGCCGCAGCATGGACTCGGTCGTGCCCGGCAGCACTTGGGCGCGCGGCCAGAGCACGGCGTCTCCATCCCAGAAGGCCAGGTTCCAGATGGTGGCCTCGCCAATGCGGCCGTGGCGGTCGGCAAAGGCGGCGTCGTCAAAGCCCTGGGCCACGGCGCGGCGCAGCAGATGCGTCTTGGCCACCTCGCCCACATGCTTGAGGTGGGGCAGCATGCGCTCATGCTCGAACAGCGCCAGGCTCAAGGGCCCGGCGGGGCCCGAGGCGGGTGCCGAGGTGCGCACCAGCATGCGCGGCCGCGCATCGGCGGCCGTGAATTCCCCGGCAGGCGAGTACACCGTGGCGGTCAGCGACACATCCTGCGGGCCGTTGGCAAGCGCCGCCCGGAGCTGCGCCTGGACATGGTCATCGGACAAGGCCTGGCCGTACAGCTCCAGCGAGGCCTGGCGCAGACGCTGCAGATGCAGGTCCAGCCCGCGCAGCCTGCCGCCGCGCACCTGCATGGCCGTGAAATGGGCATGGCCGGCAAAGGCCAGGGCGGCGAGTTCGGCCGCCGTAGCGGGCTGCCCATCGATAAGGCTGGTGAAAAAAGAGGCGGTTTCCATGGGTTCATCCATCAAGTTTTCTTGATTGTTCGATGGCGCTCCCAAAAGAGGAAGCAAGTAGTATTCGAGGATTCATCAAGAAAAATTTGAAGATCCATGCGCCAGCTTCCACCCGGCACGCGCGCCCTGCGCAGCTTCGAGGCTGCAGGGCGCCACCTGAACTTCACGCGCGCGGCCGACGAACTGGGGCTGACCCCGGCGGCGGTCAGCCACCAGATCAAGGAGATGGAGGAACAGCTGGGCCTCGTCCTCTTCACGCGCAACAGCCGCAGCATGCAGCTCACGCCCGCAGGCAGCGTGCTGCTGGAGGCCACGGCCGAGGCGCTGGGCCTGCTGCGGCGCGCCACCGGCCGGGCGCGCCAGCTGGCCCGGGGCGAGACGCGGCTGCGCCTGTCGCTGGGCGCGCGCTTTGCCACGCAGTGGCTGCTGCCCCGGCTGCCGCGCTTTCGCGCCGCGCATCCGCAGATCGAACTGAGCTTCGACATCTGCGACGAGGTGCGCGACTTCGACGCCGATGACATCGACGCCGCCATCCGCTTCGGCACCGGCCGTGATCCGCACACCCTGGCGGTGCGCCTGTTCGATGCCAGGGTGATCCCCGTCTGCAGCCCGGCCCTGCTGCAGTCCGGCCCGCCGCTGGTCCGGCCCGTTGACCTGCTGGTGCACACGCTGTGCCATGTCGATTGCAGGGTGGACGGCCAGGTCTGGCCGAACTGGCCCATGTGGATGGCGGCGGCCGGCGTGGAGGGCCTGGACGCAGGCCGCTGCATCGCCTTCACCGACTCCAGCCACGTCGTGCAGGCCGTGCTGGACGGCGGCGCCGTGGGCCTGGTCGAGCAGGACCTGGTGGCCGAAGACCTGGCCCGCGGCCGCCTGGTGCGCCTGTTCGACATCGCCGTGGGCCTGGGCCCGGCCTATGCCTACCACCTGCTCTACCCCCGGCGCAGCCAGGGCAAGCCGGCCATCGAGGCGCTGCGTGCGTGGGTGCTGCGGGAGGCCGGGCTGTAGCGCCTACTGCCGTACGGGATCGGCAAATCGCATCAACCCGCGCACCACGGCCTGCACGGCCGGGTCTTGTTGCGCGGCGCTGCGGCAGGCCAGGCCCAGCGGGCGTGTCAGTGCGGGGCTGAGTCCGCGCTGCTGCAGCGTGCGGCTGACGGCGTCCATGGGCTCCTCGCGCGGCAGGACCGTGGGGCCGTGGCCTGCGGCGACCAGGGCGCGTATGCCTTCGGGAAAGCTCATTTCCATGCGCGGCTGCGGCAGCAGGCCCGCCTGGGCGAACCATTGGGACAGCAGGCGGTGCATCTGGGTGCCGGCGGCAAAGCCTATCCAGGGCTGGGCGTTGAGCCATTCGGGCGTGATCTGCTCGGGCAGCGGCATCTGCGGCGGGGCAAACAGCTCCATGGGGTCGTTGCGCCAGGCGCGCATTTCAAGGCCTGAAGGCACGGGCTGGGGCAGCCCGACCAGGGCCAGGTCCAGGTGGCCAGTCGCCAGGCGCTGCATGGCCTGGGCGGAACTCACGACTTCCAGGCGCAGTTCCACGCCGGGCGCGTGCTCGGCCAGCCATTGCAGCAGTTCGGGCAAAAGCAGGGGGCTGACGCCGGCTGAGGCGCCTATGCGCACGCTGGCGCCAAAGCCCTCGGCACGCTTGCGCGCCTGGCGCAGCAGGGCCTCGCTATCGGCCAGCAGGCGGCGTCCGCCTTCGACCAGCAGAGCGCCTGCGGGCGTCAGCTGCGCCTGGCGCTTGCCGCGCACCAGCAGCGGTGTGTCCAGGCGCGCTTCCAGCTCCTGGATGTGCAGGCTGACGGCGGGCGGCGACAGGTGAAGGGCCTGGGCGGCGGCAGCCAGCGTGCCCAGGTCGGCCACGGCCACCAGGGTCTGGAGCTGGTCAAGGTTCAGGCGTCGCATCAGGTTTCCTGAAGATGATGTTCTGAAGATTCGACTTTATCTAATCTGGGTGCGAATCCATCATCCCGTCCCGTATCAAGAGCGAGGCTATGGAATGGAATTGAGCAATGCGGTGCTGGCCGCGGCCCTGGGGGCCGCGCTGATGAATGCGGGATGGAACAGCGCCATCAAGCTGGGCGGCGACAAGATGGTCGCCATGGCGCTGACCACGGGGCTGGCCAGCCTGTGGTCGCTGCTGGTGCTGCCCTGGCTGGACTGGCGCGCGGCGGGGTTGTGGGACGCATCGGTGTGGTGGTGGCTGGCGGCCTCGGTGGCCGTGCACACCGTCTACCACTTCGTGCTGCCGCGCGCCTACCAGCATGGCGAGTTCGGCGTGGTCTACCCGGTGGCGCGGGGCAGTGCGCCGCTGTTCGTCACGCTGGGCGCGGCGCTGCTGGCCGGTGAGTGGCCGGGCGCGACCGGGCTGGCCGGCGTGCTGTGCCTGTCGCTGGGCGTGCTGGCGCTGTCGGTGCGCAGCGGCGCGGCCAGCGGTTATGGCGGCAGCGGCTATGCGCTGGCCACGGGCGCCATGATTGCCTGCTATACGGTCATCGACGGGCTGGGTGCGCGCGCATCCGGCTCCGCGCTGCTCTATGCGGCCCTGCTCACGCTGGGCGATGGCCTGGCCACGGTGCTGATCGTCGCCTGGCGGCGCGGCCCCGCCGTGCTGCGTGCCGATGCACGCACCTGGCGCCTGTGTGCCCTGGCCGCCGCCATGCAGCTGAGTGCCAGCTGGATGGCGACCTGGGCGCTGTCGCAGGCGCCCATGGGGCTGGTGTCTGCGCTGCGTGAAAGCAGCGTGCTGTTTGCGGGCTGGATTGCCGCCTGGCTGATGCGCGAGCGCCTGGGCCGCGTGCGCATGCTGGCCTCGGCCCTGGTGTTCGGCGGCATCGTGCTGGTGCGCTGGGGCGGTTGAGCCGCCCGGCGCCAACGTCCGCTGCGTGCTCAGCCGTGGCTGATGCGCGTGCCCAGGAGCGTCAGGAACTGGGCGATCCAGGCCGGGTGTGCGGGCCAGGCGGGGGCGCTGACCAGGTTGCCTTCGGTATGCGCCTGGTCCACGCCGATGTCGGCATAGGTGCCGCCGGCCAGTTCGACCTCGGCACGGCAGGCCGGGTAGGCCGAGCAGGTGCGGCCCTTGAGCACGCCGGCTCCGGCCAGCAGCTGGGCGCCATGGCAGACGGCGGCCACGGGCTTGTTGTTGTCGAAGAAGTGGCGCACGGCGGCGCGCACGGCGTCGTAGTTGCGCAGGTATTCGGGGCCGCGTCCGCCGGGGATCACCAGGGCGTCGTACTGCTCGGGCTTGATGTCGGCGAAGCTGGCGTTGAGCGTGAAGTTGTGGCCGGGCTTTTCGCTGTAGGTCTGCGCGCCCTCGAAATCATGGATGGCCGTCTTGATGTGTTCCCCGGCCTTCTTGTCGGGGCAGACCGCATGCACCGTGTGTCCCACGGCCTGCAGGGCCTGGAAGGGGACCATGGTTTCGTAGTCCTCGCAGTAGTCGCCACAGATCATCAGAATCTTCTTGCCAGCCATGTGCTTGCTCCTTCAGAAAAAGTCAGAGGAAGCGAACATTGTGGCAGTGTCGGTGACGCAGGCATGACCGGCTGCAAAAAAGCAGGCCCGCAACCAAAAAGAGAGCCGAAGCTCTCTTTTGCGGGGGAAGGCGCGCGGGGCCGGGATATGGCGGGCCGTCAGGCCGTCAGGCGCTGCAGGGCTTCGCGGTACTTGGCGGCCGTCTTCTCGGTCACTTCCTGGGGCAGGCGCGGGGCCGGAGCCTTCTTGTCCCAGGGCTTGCCGTTGACCTGGGCCTGCTCCAGCCAGTCGCGCACGAACTGCTTGTCGTAGCTGGGCGGGTTCTCGCCATTGGCCAGGGCCTGGGCATAGCCCTCCACGGGCCAGTAGCGCGAGCTGTCGGGCGTGAGGACTTCGTCCATCAGCACCAGTTCGCCGTTCTCGTCCAGGCCGAATTCGAACTTGGTGTCGGCAATGATCATGCCCTTTTCGAGGGCGATGGCCGCAGCTTCTTTGTAGATGCGGATGGCCGTATCGCGGATCTGGGAGGCCAGCTTCTCGCCGACCATCTCCACCGTGCGCTCGTAGGTGATGTTCTCGTCATGGTCGCCCATCTCGGCCTTGGCGGCCGGGGTGTAGATGGGCTCGGGCAGCTTGGCGGCGTTGGTCAGGCCTTCGGGCAGGGGCACGCCGCAGACCGAGCGCGATTCCTGGTATTCCTTCCAGCCGCTGCCGGCCAGGTAGCCGCGCACCACGGCCTCGATCAGCACGGGCTTGAGGCGCTTGACCAGCATGGAGCGGCCCGTGACCTGGGGCACTTCGGCGGGCGTGACCACGGACTCGGGCGCTTCGCCGGTCAGGTGGTTGGGGCAGATGTGGCCGAGCTTGTCGAACCAGAACAGCGCCATTTGCGTCAGCAGCTCGCCCTTGCCGGGGATGGGCTCGCCCATGATCACGTCGAAGGCCGACAGGCGGTCCGAGGCCACCATCAGGATGCGGTCATCACCCACGGCATAGTTGTCGCGCACCTTGCCGCGCGCGAGCAGCGGCAGCGAGGCAATGTTGGAAGTGTGCAGGGCGGAGGGGCGGGACTGGGTGGTCATGTGAGGCAAGGGGCAATCTGGCAAAGAGGCTGCAGCGGCCGGATGGCTGCAAGCGGCACGCGCAGGAGCGCGATTCTAACCAACGGCGCCTCACGGTGACGGGCGGCCCGTGGCAAGCCCCACCCCAGGGGCGCAGCCTGGCAAACCCGCCGATTGTGCGCCCAATTGCATGGCGCGCAAAACCCGCCTCCAAGGCCCTGCACCGTCCTGCGCTATCGGCTTGCGGCGTTGCTTTTGGGCAGACCCCGGCGCATAGTGGATTCGCAAGCAAACGAATGCGCATTCCGGCCTGCAAGCACCTGTCCCTGCGGATCGTCTCCCTGTGGACCGGGCTGTTTTCATCCAGAGCAAGGAGTGTTTAGATATGAATCTGACGATTAGTGGGCATCACCTGGAGGTCACTCCCTCGCTGCGCAGTTACGTCATGGCCAAGCTCGAACGCATTCTTCGACACTTTGACCAGGTGGTGGATGTAAAGGTCTTGCTGACCGTTCATAACCAAAAGGAGAAGGAAAAGCGCCAACGTGCCGGTTGCACGCTGCGCGTCAAGGGCCAGGATCTTTTTGTCGAGACCTCTCACTTCGATCTCTACGCCGCCGTCGATGCGCTGGCTGACAAGCTGGACCGCGTGGTGGTGCGCTACAAGACCCGCCAGCAGGGCAGCCGCTATGGTTCGGCCAAGCGACTCGATGATGCTGGGCTGACCTTGGCGTCAGTCGGGTGACAGGTAAGGCGCCTGCCCTGTGCGGGCGCTTACAATACCTGCGCTTATGTGGCTGATGAGCCACGCACGACCACCGCCCTTCGGGGCGGTTTTTGATGGGGGTCAGGGTTTCCCCACGGTTTCCGGCACTGCGGTGCATAATTGTTTCCCGAACCATGAACCGTCTTGCCTCCATCCTGCCCGCCGCTCAAGTGCTCGTGAGCGTCGACGTCACCAGCAAAAAGCGCGCTTTCGAAGAAGCAGGTCTGCTCTTCGAGAGCCTGCATGGCCTGTCCCGCGCACTCATCACCGACAGCCTGTTTGCACGCGAACGCCTGGGCTCGACGGGGCTCGGCCACGGCGTGGCCATTCCCCATGGGCGCATCAAGGGCCTGACCGCTCCCATGGCGGCCGTGTTCCAACTGGACAATCCCATTGGTTTCGATGCTCCCGATGAGCAGCCCGTGGGCCTGCTGATCTTTCTGCTGGTGCCCGAAGCGGCCACCCAGAAGCATCTGGAAATCCTGTCCGAAATCGCCGAGCTTCTCAGCGACAGCCAGCTGCGCGAGCGCCTGAAGTCCTGCGCCGATGCGGCCCGGCTGCATGGAATGATTGCCGGCTGGCAGTCCTCCGCTGCGCCCCTGGTCTAGTCTTCCAGACTTTTTCCTTCCCCTTTTCACGGGCCTTGCCATGAGACCCAGTGCCATCAGCGCCGATGTCCTGTTCGAGGAGTTCCGCTCCAGCCTGCGCTGGGAGTGGGTGGCGGGCCTGGGAGCCTCGGAGCGCCGTTTCGACGAGATGGCCGTGCGCTCGGCGCGCTCCGGCGCGGACCTCGTCGGCTACCTGAACTACATCCATCCCTACCGGCTGCAGGTGCTGGGCGAGCGCGAGATCGCCTATCTGAGCAATGCCACGCCGCAGGACTGCCAGCGCCGCGTGGCACGCATCGTCACGCTGGAGCCGCCCGTGCTGGTGCTGGCCGACGGGCAGACGGCGCCCGAGGCGCTGCTGTCCATGTGCGAGCGCGCCCACATTCCCATGTTCTCCACGCGCGAGCAGTCGGCCTTCGTGATCGATGTGCTGCGCGCCTACCTGGCCAAGCATTTCGCCGACCGCACCACCATGCACGGCGTGTTCATGGACATCCTGGGCATGGGTGTGCTGATCACTGGCGAGTCGGGCCTGGGCAAGAGCGAGCTGGGACTGGAACTGGTGACGCGCGGCAACGGCCTGGTGGCCGATGACGCGGTGGACCTGTACCGCATCAACCAGACCACGATCGAGGGCAAGTGCCCCGAGCTGCTGCAGAACCTGCTGGAGGTGCGCGGCATCGGCCTGCTCGATATCCGCGCCATCTTTGGCGAGACGGCCGTGCGCCGCAAGATGCGCCTCAAGCTCATCGTGCACCTGGTGCGCAAGGAGACCATGGAGCGCGAGTACGAGCGCCTGCCGGCCGAGCCGCTGACGCAGGATGTGCTCGGCGTACCCGTGCGCAAGGTGGTGATCCAGGTGGTGGCGGGCCGCAACATCGCCGTGCTGGTCGAGGCCGCCGTGCGCAATGCCATCTTGCAGCTGCGCGGCATCGACACCTACCAGGAATTCGTGCAGCGCCACCGCCGCGCCATGGAGCGCGGCGACACCTTCTAGCGGCCGCTGGCGTCGCCGAGGCCGGGCCGCCTGTTGCCTGGCCCCCACTGTTTTCAACGCGATTGTTTGCTGGCCGTGCGCCCATGTTTGCGCGCGGTGCGTTGTTGTTGCTTTCTTAATAAGAATAATTCTCATTTTCTATAATTCGGGCAGATGCCGTATCCGGCCTGTGCCCGAGTGTGTCCGAGTGGCTCCGGGCTGGATGCGGCGCATTTCCTTCCGTCTCGAAAGCCCTCCCGGATGTCTTCCCGTACCCGCATCGGCCTGCCGCGCGCAGGCGCCGTCAGCCCCTTCACCCCTGTTTGCACCCCTGTTTGCACGCTCCACCGCCTGGGCACCATCGCCCGTGTCTGCGCCATGGTGGCTGCCGCGGCGCTGCCCGCCGGCGCCTGGGCCGCTGACGCCGAGCTGGGCGAGGTCACGGTGCGCGGCACCACCGATCCCCAGACCCTTCCCACAGTGGCCCCGGGCGGCCAGGTGGCCAAGGGTGCGGGCCTGGGCGTGCTGGGCCAGCGCGATGTGATGGACACGCCGTTCAACATCACCTCCTACACGGCCGAAGGCATTGCCAACCAGAACGCGGCCACGCTGATGTCGGTGCTGGAAAACGATCCTTCGGTGCGCTTCACCACCAACACCGGCCATGCCTACGAGAACTTCACCATCCGCGGCCTGGGGGTGAATGCCTCGGAGCTGGGCTTCAACGGCCTGTATGGCCTGGCGCCCGACGGCCACGTGCCCGTCGAGATGATCGAGCGCGTGGAGGTGCTCAAGGGCCCCGGTGCGCTGATGAGCGGCATGACGCCCGGCGGCGCCGTGGGCGGCACCATCAACCTGGTGACCAAGCGCCCGCTGGCCCAGGATCTCACGCGCGTGACCACCATGTTCAGCAGCGGCTCGCAGCTGGGCCTGCAGGCCGATGTCTCGCGCCGCTTCGGCCCCGAGCGCCGCCTGGGCATACGCGTCAACGGCAGCACCTCGAGCGGCGACACCGAGATCGACGGCCAGAACCGCCGCCATGGCCTGGGCGCGCTGGCGCTGGACTACCAGGGCGACGGATTCACGCTCGGCCTGGATGCCTACAGCTACCGCTCCACCATCCGCGATGGCAGCCCGATGATGGTCAGCATGCAGAACCTCAAGCAGGTCATCGCGGCGCCCGACGCCACGACCAACCTGTTCCCCGGCATACACGCCAAGCAGCAAAGCGATGCGCTGATGCTGCGCGGCTCGGTGGACCTGGGCGCGGACTGGACGCTGTTCGGCTCCGCAGGCACGGCGCAGCATGCCTACGACGGCATGCTCAACGGCACGCGCGTGGTGCTGCGCGCCCAGGGCGACGGCTCGGCCGTGGGCCAGACCTACAACCAGTACGGCTATACCGACAGCACCGCGGCCGAATTCGGCGTGCGCGGGCGCCTGCGCACGGGCGGCGTGAACCACCTGCTGGTGGCCTCCCTGAACTGGATGAACCAGAAGGGCGGGCGCGCGGCCGTGGCCACCAGCGCCAGCTACATCACCAACATCTACAACCCCGCGCCCATCACGCTGGCCGGCCCCTACGGAGCCATCAAGCAGGAGCGCGACGATGTGCTCAGCAGCCTGGCCCTGGCCGACACGCTGAGCTGGGGCGGCGATGCCGTGCAACTGACCGTGGGCGCACGCCTGCAGCGCGTGAACCAGAAGATGGCGGGCTACAACGAGCAGGCCGTCTCGCCCGCGCTGGGCCTGGTGGTCAAGCCCTGGGGCGATGCGGTCTCGCTGTATGCCAACCATGTGCAGGGCCTGAGCGCGGGCTCCATCGTCGGCGCCACCTATGCCAATGCCGGCGAAGTGTTCGCGCCCTACAAGACCAAGCAGTTCGAGATCGGCGCCAAGTGGCGCACGGGTGATTTCACGCAGACGGTCTCGCTGTTCCAGATCGAGCGGCCCTCGTCCGTGGTGGAGACCGCGACCAACCGCCTGCTGATGGATGGCGAGCAGCGCAACCGGGGCCTGGAGTGGAATGTCTTCGGCGAGCCGCTGCGCGGCACGCGCGTGCTGGGCGGCCTGGCCTACACCCAGGCCATCCAGAGCAAGACCCAGGGCGGCGCGCGCGATGGCTTCGGCGTCTACGGCGTGCCGCGCTGGACGGCCAACCTGGGCGGCGAATGGGACGTGCCCGCGCTGCCGGGCGCCACGCTCACCGGCCGGCTGATCTATACGGGCGCGCAATGGGTGAATTCGGCCAACACGCTGAAGATGCCCAGCTGGACCCGCGTGGACGTGGGCGCGCGCTATGCCACCCGCATCGCGGCCAAACCCGTCACCTTCCGCGCCACGGTGGAGAACCTGTTCGACAAGTCCTACTGGGCCGGCAGCTTCAACGACAACTTCGCCACCACGGGCGGCCCGCGCACGGTGCGTGTCTCGGCTACGGTGGACTTCTGACGCCATGGCGCAAGCTGCACGACAAGGCCTGTGCCTGGCCGCCTCGCTGCTGTGCCTGCTGGGCGCAGCCGTCCATGCCGGTGAAGACATGACGGCAGCCGCATCGCGGCAGGCCCTGGCCGCACGGCCGGGCACGCTGGCGCCGGGCCAGGCGGCCACAGGGGTCCTGGCTGCCGGTGGGCGCGAGTCCTGGCGCGTCGATCTGCCCGCCGGCCACGTGGTCCAGGGTGAATTCGAAGGGCAGGGCGTGGCCCTGGACCTGGAGGATGCCCAGGGCCGGCACCTGCGCCGCCTGGCGCGGCCCGATGGCGGTGCGCAGTCGCTGATGTGGGTCACGGAGGGGGCCGGCAGGCAAAGGCTGGTGGCGCGCCACATCGCAACGGACGCGCTGATGGCCGGCGAGGTGAAATCCGCAACCGGCCGCTTTGCGCTGCGGTTGACCTCCAGTCTTGCGCCGTTGGGCGCCAAGTCTGTGCAGGCCCTGGAGCTGCCTGCACTGGAAAGCCCACGCCTGCAGGCCCTGGCCCAGGCCATCCAGCGCGGCGCGGGTTCGGGCGTGGCGGCAGACGCCTTCTGGCGGCGCGTGCAGGAGGAGGGCACGCCGATGGTGGAGCCGCTGCCCGGCGGCCAGTCCCTGGTCACCTTCCTGTGGCGTGGCCAGCCGCGCGCCGGCATGCAGGGGGTTCGCCTGTTCGGCAGCCCGGCCGGCAATCACGATCCCTTGCAGCACCTCGACGGCAGCGATGTCTGGTGGGCCAGCTTCCGCATGGCCGACAACGCGCGGCTCAGTTACCGCCTGGCGCCCGATGTGCCGCTGATCGCAGGCTCGGCCATGGAGCAGCGCCGCGCCCTGCTGGCCACGGCGCAGCGCGATCCGCTCAATCCCAAGGTGTTTCCGCAGCCCCCCGAGGGCGGCTTCCTCGACGCCTTCCAGGGCGCCTCCGTGCTGGAGCTGCCCAAGGCGCCGCCCCAGCCCTGGGTGGCGCCGCGCGCGGGCGTGGCCCAGGGGGCGCTGGTGCAGCACCGCCTGTCCAGCCGGGTGCTGGGCAACACCCGCGATGTCTGGACCTACCGCCCGGCGGGCGGCCAGGCGCCCGAGGCGCTTCTGGTGCTGTTCGACGGCAACGCCTATGCGAAGCAGGTGTCCACGCCCACCCTCATCGACAACCTCATGGCCGACGGCCTGATCCCGCCCACGGCCGTGGTGCTGGTGGACAACGCCAGCCCGCAGGCGCGCGGCAGGGAGTTGCCGCCCAACACCGCCTTCGCACGCTTTCTGGATGAGGAGCTGATGCCCTGGGTGGGGGAGCAGGGCCTGGGCCAGCCTGCGGCGCGCACGGTGATCGGTGGCTCCAGCTTTGGCGGCCTGGCCTCGGCCTATGCGGGCCTGGTCAATGCGCGCTGGTTCGGCAACGTGCTGAGCATGTCGGGATCGTTCTGGTGGTCGCCGGCCGGCGAGGTGCCGGGCTGGGTGCAGCGCCGCTATGCCCAGGAGCCGCGCCAGCCCGTGCGCTTTTATCTGGATGCGGGCCGCTACGAGCGCGCACGCGGCGGGCAGGACGGCATCCTGGAAACCAACCGCCACCTGGCCGATGTGCTGCGCGCCAAGGGCTACGAAGTCACCCAGGCCGAGCACGAGACCAGCCATGACTACCTGCAGTGGCAGGGCTCGCTGGCCTGCGGCCTGGTGGCCCTGCTCAACCCTGGGCGCTTCGCCCAGGGCCTGCCGGCCTGCGAGCGCATGCCGGACGGCACGCCGGCACTTCCCTGATGCCGCAAAGGCCAATGTTTGAACTTCCTGGCAATACAGCAATCACTGTAGAGATGAACACCATGAATGCAAATCATTCCCGTCGCCGGATCCTGGCGAAGATGGGCCAGGGCCTGGGCGTGCTGGTCACGCTGCCGCTGGCGGCGCAGATGTCCCATGCCCAGACGGCAGCGGCTGGCAAGACCGTGACCGTGCCGCATGCCAAGGGCGAGATCCAGGTGCCCTTCAAGCCCGTGCGCGTGCTGGTGTTCGAGCTGGCGGCGCTGGACACGCTGCAGGCGCTGGGCGGCGAGGTGCGGGGAGTGCCCGAGTTCAAGATGCCGCCGCTGCTGGCCCGCTATGCCGATGCGAAATACGCACGCATCGGCAGCCTGTTCGAGCCTGACTACGAATCCATCAAGGCGCTGTCGCCCGACCTCATCATCGTGGGCGGCCGCTCCGAGGCCAAGTACAAGGAGCTGTCGCGCTTCGCCCCCGTGCTGGACCTCAGTGTCAGCGACCAGCACCAGATGGCCGACATCTACCGCAACATCCGCACGCTGGGCGCCGTCTACGGCCTGCAGGACAAGGCCGAGGCCGAGGTCCGGTCCGTGGAGCAGGCCATCGCCGCACTGCATGGCAAGGCGCAGGACGCCGGCAAGGGGCTGGTGCTGCTGACCTCGGGCGGCAAGCTCAGTGCCTATGGGTCGGGTTCGCGCTTCGGCATGCTGCACGATGTGTTCGGCGTGAAGCCGGCCATCGACAACCTGACGGTGGCGCGCCATGGGCAGGTGGTCTCCTTCGAGTTCCTGCTCAAGACCAATCCCGACTGGCTGTTCGTCATCGACCGCGACGTGGCCATCGGCCAGGATGGCAAGACCGCCCAGCAACTGTTGGACAACCCGCTGGTGCGTGCCACCAAGGCCTGGCGCGGCAAGCAGGTGGTCTATCTGAACGCAGCCAACTGGTACACCCTGTCCAACGCCGGGCCGGGCGCGCTGAAGGCCAATATCCAGCAACTGTCGGATGCCTTCACCCGCACATGACCTCAAAGCGTTGAGCCCGCCTGTCGCCACCGCGCACGCCGCGCCCATGTCACGCCCATCGCGCCAGGCCCTTGCCTGGCTTTTCGCGCTGGGCCTGTTGCTGGCGCTGTCGCTGGCCAGCCTGATGGTGGGCGCCGGCGACATGCACTGGAGCGTGCTGTGGTCGCGCAGCGAGGACGACCTGGCCAGCCAGGTGCTGGTGTACAGCCGCGTGCCGCGCACGCTGGCCCTGGTGCTGGCCGGCGCATCGATGGCGGTCTGCGGACTGCTCATGCAGATGCTGGCGCGCAACCATTTCGTGGAGCCTTCCACCGTGGGCACGGTGGAGTCGGCCAGCCTGGGCATGCTGGCCGCGTTCCTCTGGGTGCCGCATTGGCCGGTGATGGCCAAGATGGGGATTTCGGCCGTGGCGGCGCTGCTGGGCACGGCGCTGTTCCTGGCCGTGCTCTCGCGCATCCGGCTGCGTTCGTCGTGGATGGTGCCCCTGGTCGGCCTGGTGCTGGCCGGCGTGCTGGAGGCAGCCGCCAGCTTTCTGGCGCTGCAGTTCGACATGATGCAGGCGCTCAAGTCCTGGTCCAACGGCGATTTCTCGCTGGTGGTCCAAGGCCGCTACGAGTTGCTGTGGCTGTCGCTGGGCGTCACGGCCCTGGCCTGCCTGGCGGCCGACCGCTTCACCGTGGCGGGCCTGGGCGAGAGCTTTGCCACCAACCTGGGCCTGAACTACCGGCGCCTGGTGTGGCAGGGGCTGGTGGTGGTGGCCGTGGCCACCTCGGCCGTGGTGGTCACGGCCGGCAACCTGCCCTTTGTGGGCTTGATCGTGCCCAACGTGGTGCGCCTGGTTCTGGGCGACAACGTGCGCCGCAGCGTGCTGTGGGTGGCGCTGATCGGCGCGGGCCTGACCGTGCTGTGCGACCTGGTCGGGCGGCTGCTGATCGCTCCCTATGAAATCCCCGTGGGCACCGTGCTGGGCGTGCTGGGCAGTGCCCTGTTCCTGGCGCTGATCCTGCGCCGCCGCAAGGACCGTGCATGAGCAGCCTGCCGCAATCCGTTGCTTCCGATGGGCCTGCAGCGCGCAGCTGGGGCCATGGCGCGCGCCTGGCGCTGCTGGGCGCGCTGGCCCTGCTGTGCCTGCTGGCCTTCATGACCGTGGGCGTCAAGACCGACTGGGCCTTCGTGCTGGAGCACCGGGGCGCCAAGGTGCTGACCATGGCGCTGGTGGCCTGTGCCATCGGCCTGTCCACCGTGGTGTTCCAGACCGTGTCGCACAACACCATCCTCACGCCTTCCGTCATGGGGCTGGATGCGCTGTACCTGTTCGTGCAGGCGTCCATGGTGCTGATGCTGGGCGCGGCGGGCGTGTCCGCCATGGGCGAGGTCGGGCGCTATGCGCTCAACATCGTGCTGATGATGGGCTTCAGCGTGCTGCTGATGCGCTGGCTGTTCGTGGGCCATGCCAGCAGCCTGCACCTGATGCTGCTGGTGGGCATGGTGGGAGGCATCTTCTTTCGCAGCCTGGCCGGGCTGGCCATGCGCGTGCTCGATCCCAATGAGTTCACGGCGCTGCAGGACCGCATGTTCGCCAATTTCAACGCGGTGAACCTGCAGCTGCTGCTGCCGTCGCTGCTGCTGATCGCCCTGGGCAGCGCCTGGATCTGGCGCCAGCGCCGCGTGCTGGACGTGATCTCGCTGGGGCGCGATGCCGCCGTCAGCCTGGGCCTGGACTACGAGGGCCGCGTGCTGCGGCTGCTCGCCGTGGTGGCCTGCATGGTGGCCGTGTCCACGGCCCTGGTCGGCCCGGTGATCTTCTTCGGCCTGCTGGTCAGCAACATGGCCTATCACGCCATGGGCACGCGCCGCCATGCCTGGGTGCTGCCTGCGGCCGTGCTCTGGGGCTGCGTGCTGCTCATGGGTGGGCAGGTGCTGCTGGAGCAGCTTTTTCAATTCAATACCGTGCTGAGCATCGTGGTGGAGTTCCTGGGTGGAATCGTCTTCATCGTGCTGCTCATGCGCAAGGGGACCCAATGATCGAGGTGCGTGATCTGCTCAAGCGCCATGGCGGCACGGCAGTGCTGCAGGAGCTCAATTTCGATGTGCCCGAGCGGGCGCTGACGGCCATCATCGGGCCCAACGGGGCGGGCAAGTCCACGCTGCTGTCTCTGGTCAGCCGCCTCATGCCCATCACGGCGGGCAAGGTGCGGGTGGCCGGCCTCGACGTGGCCACCACGCCCACCGAGGCGCTGGCGCGCATCATGGCCATTCTGCGCCAGGACAACCAGAGCACGCTGCGCCTGACGGTGCGCGACCTGGTGGGCTTTGGCCGCTTTCCGCACAGCAAGGGCCGGCTGGGCCCCGAAGACCTGCGCCATGTGGACGAGGCGCTGGAGTACCTGCAGCTCACGCCGCTGGCCGAGCGCTTTCTCGACGAACTTTCAGGCGGCCAGCGCCAGCGCGCCTACATCGCCATGGTGCTGTGCCAGGACACGCCCTTCATCCTGCTGGACGAGCCGCTGAACAATCTGGACATGGCCCACGCCGTCAGCATGATGGGCCTGCTGCGCCGCGCCGTCACCGAGCGTGGCAAAACCGTGGTCATGGTGTTGCATGACATCAACTTCGCCTCGTGCTACGCCGACCACATCATCGCGCTCAAGGACGGCCGCCTGGCCGTGGCGGGCACGCCGGCCGAGGTCGTGCAGGACGAGGTCCTCAGCAGCCTCTACGGCATCCCCGTCAGCGTGCACGAGGTCAAGGGCCGCAGGCTCTGCCATTACTTTGGTTGAACATGCGGCGTTTCGGGCTTGGCGCTTGAACCTGGCGCGGCCTGAGGCGAGGGACACCAAGCAAGGGCCTAAGCCGGCCGCGCCGCCCCGCCGCGAGGGCGTCGCCGGCTGCCCGTATGCCCCCTCCCTCGCGAAGCGGGTAGAGAGGCGCCGTGCAACGGGGGGAAGGCGCGAAGCGACTCAGGGGGTGCTTTTCTTCTTCAGCAGCATGGAATCGCCATAGCTGAAGAAACGGTACTCCTGCGCAATCGCATGGCGGTACAGCGCCATCACCTGCTCGTAGCCCGCGAAGGCGCTGACCAGCATCATCAGCGTGCTCTTGGGTAGGTGGAAGTTGGTGATCAGCAGATCGACCACCTGGTACTCGAAGCCGGGCGTGATGAAGATGCGCGTGTCGCCGGAGAACTGGCCCGTCTGGGCCCAGGACTCCAGCGTGCGCACCGTGGTCGTGCCCACGGCGACGACGCGGCCGCCGCGCTGGCGGCAGCGTTCCAGCGCAGCCAGCGTGGCCAGCGGGATCTCGTACCACTCGCTGTGCATCTGGTGGTCGGCCAGGTTCTCGGTCTTCACGGGCTGGAAGGTGCCGGCGCCCACGTGCAGCGTGACGCTGGCGCGCTCTATGCCGCGCTCGGCCAGGCGGGCCAGCACGGCGTCGTCAAAGTGCAGGGCGGCCGTGGGCGCGGCCACGGCGCCGGGGCGGGCCGCGAAGACGGTCTGGTAGCGCTCGCTGTCTTCGGCGGCGTCGGGGTCGTTGCCGGTGTCCTGGTGGCGCTCGATATAGGGCGGCAGCGGCAGGTGGCCGAAGCGCTCCATCAGCTCGTGCGGCGTCTCGCCGCGCGGGCCTTCGAAGCTCAGGTGGAACAGCGGGCCGTTCTCGTCGGGCCAGCGGCCGCGCAGCACGGCGTCGAAGCCGCCGCGATTCTTGCCGCCGCACAGGTGGATGCGCGAGCCGGGCAGGGGCTTCTTGCTGACGCGCATGTGGGCCACGACATCGTTGCCTTCGAGCACGCGCTCGACCAGCAGCTCCAGCCGGCCGCCGCTGGCCTTCTCGCCGAAGATGCGTGCCTTGAGCACGCGCGTGTCGTTGAACACCAGCAGGTCGCCGGGCTGCAGCAGGTCGGGCAGCTCGTGGAAGATGCGGTCGGTGGGCGGGGTGGCATCGTCGCGGCCGTCGAGCAGGCGCGAGGCGCTGCGCTGGGCGGCAGGATGCTGGGCGATCAGGTTCTCAGGAAGCTCGAAGTCGAAATCGCTGAGCGAAAACACACGGGACAGGGAGGACATGCAGTGCTTGAGGGCCGGACATGGCCCGTTCCAAGTTCGTTGAACGGAAGTCCGCCATTGTCGCAAACCCTGGGGTCATCCCCGGAATTTCGCGGCGGTCACTTGGCCATCTGGGCCTGCGTCTGGGGCTGGCGCTCGAACTCCAGCCACAGCGTCTCCAGATCCGGGAAGTCCCAGTTCACCGGGTCCTCGCGCGCGATGATGCGGTCGTTGCCCTGGCTCTCGGACAGGTCCTCGATCTCGGGCGTGACGCGGCAGGCCTGGCGCAGCGAATAGAACACCTTGACGCGCGGCGCCAGCAGGCTGCCCGGCGAGGCATCGACCACGACGGCCAGGCGCTGCGAATGCAGGCGCACCAGCGAGCCCAGCGGATAGATGCCCACGGTCTGCACGAACTGCTCGAACAGCCGCTTGTCGAAATGGCGGGGGCTCCACTCGGCCATGCGCCGCAGCGCCTCCGAGGGCGGCCAGCCCTTCTTGTAGGGCCGGTCCGAGGTGATGGCGTCGTAGACATCGCAGATCGCCGTCATGCGCGCCAGCAGGCCGATGTCGCCCTGCTGCAGTCCGTCGGGGTAGCCGCTGCCGTCCACCTTTTCGTGGTGGTGCAGGCAGGCATCGATGACCTCGTCGTCCAGGCCCAGCGGGCGCAGCAGCTGCTCGCCATGGCGTGGGTGGGCACGCATCAGCGCCCATTCCGCATCGTCCAGCGGCCCGGGCTTGTTGAGCACGGCGACCGGGATCGCGGTCTTGCCCAGGTCGTGCATGAGACCGGCCATGCCGGCCTTGCGCAGGCTGTGGTCGTCCAGGCCCATGCGCTTGGCCAGCGCCACCATCAGCGCGCACACGGCCAGGCTGTGCATGTAGGTGTAGTCGTCGGCCGTCTTCAGCCGAGCCAGGCCGATCAGGGCGTGGGGATTGCGCGCCACGGAGGCCGTCACATCGTCCACCAGCTGCCCGGCGGCGGTGGCGTCCACGGGCCGGCCCAGCCGCGCGTCGCTGAACAGGCGGCTGAGCAATTGCTTGGCCTGCACGCAGGTCTGGGCGGCGCGGCGCAGCTCGGTGGCGGTGGAAATGGGGGCCGTGCTCTGCTCGGAGACAGGGCGGGCGCTGTCCGGGATCTGGTGGCGAAGCTCGTCCTGCGGGTCAAAGCGCAGGCAAGGCACCTGGACACCCACGTCCAGGCCCTTGCGCACGTCGATCCAGACCTCCTGGATGGAGGTGGAGCGCAGGCGCTGGAGGTCGGCCTCGGAGCGGAGCAGGAAACGGGTTCGCCAAAAAGGATGCTCCATCCAGGAGCCGCAGAACTCGTGCAGGAACATGCCCAGAGTGACATGCTGGACATTGATACGCTTCAACATGGCATTCGGTGGCGGGGTAACACTACGTAACGTCAGCGTGCATGGTAGCGGCTTCCCCAGAGACCCGGGGCCTCAAGGGTGCTTTGGGCAAGGGCATCCGGCATGAACGTGGCGTGTTGCCTACACCTGTATATTCATACACTATGCTGCATGCCCGCCTATGCCCATGCGCATGCTCTGAAACAGGATAGCCCATGCCCTTGAACGTCTCCTCTGCCTTCCCAGATCTGGGGCGCGACGCCCCCGGCGGCAAGGCCGCGCGTGCCGGCAAGGGAAAGGCCGCAGGCAAGGGCGGCAAGGCAGGAGACAAGGCAGGAGACAAGCCCGCAGCGCCCGCCAAGCCCGCAGCCAGCGCCGCGCAGAAGGCGCTGCAGAAGATGGGCCTGGTGCGCGACATCGATCTGGCACTGCACCTGCCGCTGCGCTATGAGGACGAGACGCGCATCACCGCGCTGCGCAATGCCCGCGAGGGCGATACGGTACAGATCGAGGCCACGGTGACCCACAGCGAGGTGCAACTGCGCCCGCGCCGCATGCTCAAGGTCACGGTGGACGATGGCACGGCCGAATGCGTGCTGACCTTCTTCAGCTTCTACCCCTCGCACCAGAAGACCCTGTCCGTGGGCGCGCGGCTGCGCATCCGCGGCGAGGTCAAGGGGGGCTTCTGGGGCCGGCAGATGCTGCACCCGGCGTTTCGCGCGGCGGGCGGCGACCTGCCCACGGCGCTCACGCCCGTCTATCCCACGGTGGCGGGCCTGCCCCAGGCCTACATCCGCCGCGCGGCGGTCACGGCCATGCTGCGCGCCGATCTCTCCGATACGCTGCCCCAGGGCGAGCATCCGCCCGTGGCGCAGTTCCATGGCAACGGCGGGCTGCCGCCGCTGTTCAGCCTGCGCGATGCGCTGCAGTTCCTGCACCACCCCACGCCCGATGTGGCCCTGGCCACGCTGGAAGACCATTCGCACCCGGCCTGGCAGCGCCTGAAGGCCGAGGAGCTGCTGGCCCAGCAACTGTCCCAATACGAGGCCAAGCGCGAACGCGCGCGGCTCAGGGCGCCCGTGCTGCGCGCCCAGCCCATGGACAGCGCCCAGGGCCTGGCGCGCCAGTTCCTGGACCAATTGCCCTTTGGCCTGACCGGCGCCCAGCAGCGCGTGGTGGCCGAGATCCTTGCCGACATGGAGCGCCGCATGCCCATGCACCGGCTGCTGCAGGGCGATGTGGGATCGGGCAAGACCGTGGTGGCGGCGCTGTCGGCCGTGGCCTGCATCGAGGCCGGCTGGCAGTGCGCGCTGATGGCGCCCACCGAAATCCTGGCCGAGCAGCATTTCGGCAAGCTGGTCGGTTGGCTGGAGCCGCTGCTGGCCCCGCTGGGCAAGCGCGTGGCCTGGCTGGCCGGCGCGCAGAAGAAGAAGGAACGCACCGCCATGCTGGAGCTGGTCCACAGCGGCGAGGCGGCCCTGGTCGTGGGCACGCACGCCGTCATCCAGGACCAGGTGCAGTTCAAGAACCTGGCGCTGGCCGTCATCGACGAGCAGCACCGCTTCGGCGTGGCCCAGCGGCTGGCGCTGCGCCAGAAGCTCGCGGCCTCGGGCATGGAGCCCCATCTGCTGATGATGAGCGCCACGCCCATCCCGCGCACCCTGGCCATGAGCTACTACGCCGACCTGGATGTGTCCACCATCGACGAGCTGCCGCCGGGCCGCACGCCCATCGTCACCAAGCTCATTGCCGACAGCCGCAAGGACGAGGTCATCGAGCGCATAGGCGCCCAGGTCGCGGAAGGGCGACAGGTCTACTGGGTCTGCCCGCTGATCGAGGAAAGCGAGGCGCTGGACCTGTCCAACGCCACGGCCACCCATGCCTATCTGAGCGAGATGCTGCCCGGCGTCATGGTCGGCCTGCTGCACTCGCGCATGCCCACGGCCGAGAAGAAGGCCGTGATGGAGCTGTTCTCCGCCGGGGTCATGGGCGTGCTGGTCTCCACCACGGTGATCGAAGTGGGCGTGGACGTGCCCAACGCCTCGCTCATGGTCATCGAGCATGCGGAGCGCTTCGGCCTGTCGCAGCTGCACCAGCTGCGCGGGCGCGTGGGGCGGGGGGCGGCGGCCTCGGCCTGCGTGCTGCTGTATTCGGTGGGAGACAGTGGGCGCCTGGGCGAGACGGCCAAGGACCGGCTGCGTGCCATGGCCGAGACCAACGACGGCTTCGAGATCGCGCGGCGCGACCTGGAGATCCGCGGCCCCGGCGAATTCCTGGGCGCGCGCCAGTCCGGCGCTCCCATGCTGCGCTTCGCCGACCTGGAGCAGGACCTGATGCTGCTTGACTGGGCCCGCGAGCTGGCGCCGCGCATGCTGGAGCAGCACCCGCAACTGGCCCAGCGCCATGTGGGCCGCTGGCTGGGCGGCAAGGCCGAATTCCTCAAGGCCTGATCGGCCCGTTCCATTCCTGCCGGGTGGTTGTGTTACGTATTTTTACGTGTCCGGGTGCTGCCTGGCAGCGGCATCTTCCGCAGGCCTGCAGCCCGCACCAGACATGGTTTCCACGCGCGTTGTAGCCATCGAAATGGAGCGCTTCATGCCGTCCTGGCGGTGACAGCGCCGTCCCGTTACGGCATTGAATATTTGTGACCTTTTGGTACATTGAGTCACAAAAAACAGGGTAGCTCCATCCGGGAGGGGATGGCCTGCCAAGCCTCCCCCACGGGGAGGACGGCCGCGATCACTCTTGTGTTGTCCCATTTTTCTGCGAATGAGGAGCTGCCAACATGAATGAAGCCGTTCAAGCGAATGAGATCGTCGAGACCTCCTGGCGCATGGGCCTGGTGGTCCTGTCGTATGGCATTGCCGTATTGGGCTCCTTCGTGGCCCTGACTGCGGCGCAGCGCATCCGGGGACGCGAGGGCATCAGCTGGCTGAACCTGCTGGCGGCGGGCACGGCGCTGGGCGGCATCGGCGTGTGGTCCATGCATTTCACGGGCATGCTGGCGCTGAACCTGGGCATGGGTTCGGGCTACTCCATGGTCGAAACCCTGCTGTCCCTGTGCGCCGCCGTTGCCGCCACCTCGGTGGCGCTGGCCTTTGTCGCGCGGCGGCCCGAAAGCGGGGCGCGCGTGCTGGGCGCGGGCACCCTGCTGGGCCTGGGCGTGGCCTTCATGCATTACCTGGGCATGTATGGCATGCGCTTTCCGGGCTTCATCGTCTGGTCCGTTCCCACCGTGCTGCTGTCCGTGGGCATCGCCGTGGCCGCGGCCAGCGCCGCGCTGTGGCTGTCGTTTCGCACCAGCTCGCCGGGCATGCGTGCGCTGGCCGCCGCCGTTATGGGCGCGGCGGTCTGTTCCATGCATTACACCGGCATGGCCGCAGCGGACTTCGTATGCATTTCAGAGACACAGCGTTATGCTAGGCCGCAAGGCTTTGCCGTGATCAGCGCCCTGGACCTTCCGGTCTTTACCGTGATCGTGGCCATAGGCCTGGCTGCATTGATAGGCATGGACCAGCTCATGCAGCAACGCGACCGGATGCGCCGGCCGTTGCACTAGGTGGATAAATACAAAAAGCCGGCGGGTCGGGGAGCGCGCAGTGGTCATGCGCGGACGAGGACTGGCACAATCGAATTAGGACAAATCCTAGAACCTGTGCAGGAACTTTTGAGGGGAGCACCCCGGCAAGCCGGCCGCAAGGCCTGATTGCACAAAGGTTCCGGCACAGGTTCTTGGTGTAAGACCATCGTATTTTCCGAGGCTCCCTCCCAGACACAGCTCGCCAATGACACTTACCGAACTCAAATACATCGTGGCCGTGGCACGTGAAAAGCATTTTGGCCGCGCCGCCGAAGCCTGTTATGTGTCCCAGCCCACGTTGTCCGTGGCGATCAAGAAGCTGGAGGAGGAGCTCGATGTCAAGCTCTTCGAGCGCAGTGCCGGCGAAGTGTCGGTCACGTCGCTGGGCGAGGAGATCATCCGTCAGGCGCAAAGCGTGCTGGAGCAGGCCGCCGAGATCAAGGAAATCGCCAAGCGCGGCAAGGACCCGCTGTCCGGCGTGCTCACCCTGGGTGTGATCTACACCATCGGCCCCTACCTGCTGCCGGACCTGGTGCGCAACTCCATCATGCGCACGCCGCAGATGCCGCTGATGCTGCAGGAGAACTACACCATCAAGCTGCTGGAGATGCTGCGCACCGGCGAGATCGACTGCGCCATCGTCGCCGAGCCCTTCCCCGACACCGGCCTGGCGCTGGCGCCGCTGTACGACGAGCCCTTCATGGCCGCCGTTCCCAGCACCCATGCGCTGGCCCAGAAGGACCATGTCTCCACCAGCGATCTCAAGAACGAGACCATGCTGCTGCTGGGCTCGGGCCACTGCTTCCGCGACCATGTGCTCCAGGTCTGCCCCGAGTTCGCACGCTATGCCAGCAATGCCGAAGGCATTCGCCGCACCTTCGAAGGCTCGTCGCTGGAGACCATCAAGCACATGGTGGCCGCCGGCATGGGCGTGACCCTGGTGCCGCGCCTGTCCGTGCCCGCCGATGCGCTGGAGACCACGGCGCGCCGCCGCAAGACCGACGAGCCGCACATCCGCTACCTGCCCATCCTCGAGGACGACGGCTCGGCCCCGCCGACACGCCGCGTGGTCCTGGCCTGGCGCCGCAGCTTCACGCGCTACGAGGCCATCGCCGCCCTGCGCAACGCCGTCTACGCCTGCGCCTTGCCCGGCGTCAAACGCCTGTCCTGATGACCGCACCGGCGCGCGAGTCGGGCCTGTGGGGCCGCCGCGCTTGCGTTATCGTTGCAACTGGCTCCCGGGCGACCTGCCGGGAGCATCTTCCGTTTGTACGAAGCTGAAAGGGATCCCATGGCCAAAAATGCCAGCAAAGACAAGTCCGGTGCAAAGAAGCCAGAGGCCGTGCAGGCCGACAAGGCGGACAAGGCAGTGCAGCCTGCAAAGGCCGCACTGGCCGACGTGGCACCGGCGTCCGTGCGCTCCTCCGCCATCCATATCGGCATCAGCGACAAGGACCGCGCGGCCATCGCCAAGGGCCTGTCGGCCCTGCTGGCCGACACCTACACGCTGTATCTGACCACGCACAATTTCCACTGGAACGTCACCGGCCCGATGTTCAACACGCTGCACACCATGTTCATGGGGCAGTACACGGAGCTGTGGAACGCCGTCGACCCCATCGCCGAGCGCATCCGTGCGCTGGGCCATTTCGCGCCGGGCTCCTATGCCGACTTCGGCAAGCTCACCAGCCTGGCCGACGTGCCCCACGACCCGCCCAAGGCCCTGGAGATGGTGCGCATCCTGGTCGCCGGCCACGAGGCCGTGGCCCGCACGGCGCGCAGCCTGTTCCCCCTGGCCGACAAGGCCAGCGACGAACCCACGGCCGACCTGCTGACCCAGCGCCTGACCGTGCACGAGCAGACCGCCTGGATGCTGCGCGCCCTGCTCGAAGACTGATGCTGCGCAAACCCCAGTCTTCCCGCGTACCCACCCTGGCCCGGGAGTGATGCCACCGCATGCTCTGGACCTGGATTGACGCACACGCCGCCACGGGCGGCCTGTGCCTGGTACTGGCCGCCCTGGGCGGCCTTTTTTTCTATCTGCGCCTGCCTGCCACGGCCCGGCTGCGCCACGCAGGCCTGCCCATGCCGCGGGCCGCATGGCTGGGCCTGGCTGCCGCCGGCGTGCTGGCCTTGCTGGCACTGGCCGTGATGGTGCGCGACATGCTGGGCCTGGCCCAGCCCGCAGGCTGCGCCACCTGCACCGACTGGCCGGTGCTCGACGAGGCCCTGCACCTGTGGCTGGCCGGCCATGCCACCGATGCCTGGGTGCGCCCCGTGGTCGCCTTCACCCAACTGGGCAATGTGGCCTGGATGGTGTCGCTGTCGGCCGCCGTGCTGGCGCTGCTGCTGTGGCGGCGCGACTGGCTGCATGCGGCCGCCTGGGTGGTGGCCACGGCTGGCGTGGGCCTGTGGATACGCGCCATCAAGACCAGCGTGGGCCGTCCGCGCCCCGTGGGTGGCTGGGTGCCTGAAGGCGGCTTCAGTTTCCCCAGCGGCCACAGTGCGGGCACCTTCGTGCTCTATCTGATGCTGGCCTGGCTGCTGCTGCCGTACCTGCGCCCGGCCTGGCGCTGGCCCGTGGGCCTGGCGGCCCTGGCTGTCGCCCTGGGCGTGGGCGCCAGCCGCGTGGTGCTGCGCGTGCACTATGCCAGCGATGTGCTGGCCGGCTGGCTGCTGGGCCTGGCCTGGATGGCGCTGGTGATCTGTGCCGTGGAGTGGGCGCAAACCCGCGTTGCCGGCAGGCGCTGCTGAGGCGCGCCGCCGAGCCCGCCCGTCCAGCGGCGACAATGCGGGCATTTTCGAATGTGATGCGTGCGATGGTCGGCCCACGGCCGCCATCGGCGCCCAGACGCCATGCCCACCACCTCCTCTACGCCCATGCCTGCGCCCCGGCGCAGCAAACTGTCGCTCTATCTGGACCTGGTCCGCTTCAACCGGCCGGCCGGCTGGCTGGTCCTGGTCTGGCCCACGCTGGCCGCACTGTGGGTGGCAGCGGGCGGGTTTCCGGGCTGGCATCTGCTGGTGGTCTTCGTGCTGGGCACGGTGCTGATGCGCAGCGCCGGCTGCTGCATCAACGACATTGCCGACCGCGACTTCGACCGCCACGTCAAGCGCACCACGCAGCGGCCCATCACCTCGGGACTGGTCTCGGTCAAGGAGGCCGCCCTGCTGGGCGCAGCCCTGGCCCTGGTCTCGCTGGGCCTGGTGCTGAGCACGCGCTGGGAGGCCGTGGCCTGGTCCGTGCCCGCCGTGTTGTTCACCATCCTCTACCCGTTCACCAAGCGCTTCTTCGCCATGCCCCAGGCCTTCCTGGGCATTGCCTTCAACTTCGGCATCGTCATCGCCTTCGCCGCCGTGCAGGGCCAGGTGCCGGCCACGGCCTGGATTCTGTGGCTCGCCAACATGTTCCTGGTGCTGGCCTATGACACCGAATACGCCATGGTGGACCGCGACGACGACCTCAGGATCGGCATGAAGACCTCGGCCATCACCCTGGGCCGCTTCGACGTGGCGGCTGTCATGGGCTTTTTCGCGCTCTGCGGCCTGCTCACTATCTGGGCGCTGGCGCCCTATGGCCTGGCCTGGCCTTTCTGGCTGGGCCTGGCCGTGGCCGCGGCCCAGGTGATCTGGCACTTCACCCTGATCCGCCACCGCACGCGCGAGGGCTGCTTCGTCGCCTTCAGCAAGAGCCACTGGATCGGTGCCGCCCTGTTCGCAGGCGTGGCGCTGGGATTTGCCTTGCGCTGAAGACGCCACGCCGCCGCAGTGCGTGCGCACCGAAGCCTGCCGCCATAGCACCCAGCAGCGCCAGCGGCCAGGCGCCGAGTGCGGGAATGGGCGCCGGAGCGGGCTGCGGCACGGGTGGAGTCACAGGTGGGTCTACAGGTGGATCCACAGGAGGATCTACGGGTGGATCTACAGGAGGATCTACAGGAGGATCTACGGGGAGCGGCAGGGTAGGCGGCACCACCGCAGTCAGCGCGATGTCCTGCGCCACCTCGGTGGCCGGCATCCACCGCGCATCGCCGGGCTGGCTGGCGGTCACCGTGCAGATGCCTTCGCCCGCCATCGTGACCCTGTTGCCCGAGACCGTGCAGATGCCTGGGGTCGTGCTGGCGTATTCCACCGGCAGGCCGGAACTGGCCGTGGCGGGCGGGTCGATTGCAAAGATCGTTCCCGCCTCGAAGGACCGGCTGGCCTGTGCCGGGAAGCGGATGGCCTGGGCTCTGCGGATGCGGACATCGGCGCTTGCGTCGGCGGGCAGCCAGTGGGCATTGCCCGCCTGGCGGGCCACCAGGGTGCAGATGCCGCCATCGATCATCGTGACCGTGGTGCCCGAGACGGTGCAGACGGCCGGGGTGGCGCTGCCGTAGTCCACCGGCAGGCCGGAGCTGGCCATGGCGGGAGGGTCTATGGTGAAGGTGGAGCCAGGGCTGCCGAGGACCTGGCTGGCCTGTGGCGCAAAGGTGATGGTCTGGGGGGAGACGGCGCGCAGGTCGGCGGACAGGCGTGTGATGAAGCCTATGACGCCGCTGCTGTTGGTCCCTGGCTGCGCCCCGCCTGCCGCGCCCGGGAAATTCCGCGAGTACGTCAACCCGCCCACGAGCACCTCGCCCGAGGGGGCTATGGCCAGCGTACTGATGGCTTCCATGTCGGTGCCGCCCAGATAGGTGCTCTGTTCCAGGGTTCGCAGGCTGGCGGACAGGCGTGCGATGAAGCCATCGTAGAACCCGCCATTGATAACTGACTGGGCGCCGCCCGCCGTGCCGGGGAAGTGGATGGCATCGGTATAGCCTCCCGCCAGCACGTCCCCCGAGGGAGCGATGGTCAGGGCTTGGACAACGTTGTAGCCTGCGCCACCCAGATAGGTGCTCTGCGCCAGGGTCCGCAGGTCGGCGGACAGGCGTGCGACGAACCCGTCATTGCCCCCGCCAGCGGCGACCGGCTGGGCGCCGCCCGCCGTGCCGGGGAACTGGGTGGAGCTGGTACTGCCTGCCACCAACACCTCGCCCGTGGGTGCAATGGCCATGGCATAGAGGTCTTCAAATTGCGAGCCGCCCAGGTAGGTGCTCTGCTCCAGGGTGCGCAGGTCGGCGGACAGGCG
>NZ_JACVUR010000042.1:0-53661 GCF_016516495.1 Delftia sp. S65 | reverse complement strand
ATGCACCTGTGCCCGCGCAATCGCCTGACCAACTGGTGAAGTGGTAACCCGTATAGGGCGTGGCGGTGCAGCTTGCACCCTGCCCATGGTTAACGGGGTTGGGTGCGCAGGTGACCGTGCCGTTGGCCGGGGCGGGGACGATGCCGATGGAATAGGTGTTGAGCACAAATGAGGCGCTCACGCTGCGCGGGCTCGTCACGTTAGTTAGCTGGCATGCACCTGTGCCCGCGCAATCGCCTGACCAACTGGTGAAGTGGTAACCCGCATCGGGCGTGGCGGTGCAGCTTGCGTCCTGCCCGTGGGTGACGGGGTTGGGTGCGCAGGTGACCGTGCCGTTGACGGCAGCGGGGGTGGCGATGGAGTGGGTGTTGGGCGTGAAGGTGGCCGAGACGGTGCGCGACGCGGTCACGCTGGTGAACTGGCATGCACCCGTGCCCGCGCAATCGCCCGACCAACTGGTGAAGTGGTAACCCGCATCGGGCGTGGCGGTGCAGCTTGCATCCTGGCCGTGGGTGACGGGGTTGGGCGTGCAGGTGACTGTGCCGTTGGCCGGGGCGGGGACGATGCCGATGGGATAGGTGTTGAGCACAAATGTGGCACCCACGCTGCGCGGGCTGGTCACGTTGTAGAGAATGCACGCGCTGGCAGTGCCCGAGCAATCTCCCGACCAATGGGTGAAGTGGTTGCCCATCGCGGGCGAGGCGACGCAGATAGTGTCTTGCCCATGGCGCACGGGGTTGGGTGTGCAGTTCACGCTGCCGCCTGTGACTGCGGGGGTGGCAATGGCGTAGGTAATGGGCGCGAAGGTGGCTCCCACGCTGTGCGCGCTGGTCACGTTGGTGAACTGGCATGCACCCGTGCCCGCGCAATCGCCCGTCCAGCCGGTGAACTGAAAGCCCGTTTGCGGCGTGGCAGTGCAGCTAGCGCCCTGGCCGTGGGGCACGGGGTTGGGCGTGCATGACATGCTCCCGCCTGTGGTGGCAGTGGTGGTGATGGCGTAGGTGATGAGCGTCGTGTTGGCAGAAACGGTGGTAGTCCCGAGAACCACGGGCTGGCAAGCTCCCGTGCCGCTGCATGCGCCGCCCCAGCCGCTGAAGGGGCGGGCGACTGAGTCATGCACCGTGGCCGTGCAGGTGGCGCTGGAGCCATGGGTCACGGGGTTCGGGGTGCACTGTGCGCTGGCGATGCCCGCATCCGTGTTGACTGTCACCATGTATTGGCGCGGTGCCAGGCAAGCGGCCGTGGTGCCGCCGCTGATGCCCGCGCAATTCCAGCGGAAGGCATCGGCCGCGGCAGACTGGTTGGTGGCCGAACCGGCGCTGCACAAGAGGGTTGGCAAGGTGAGCGAAGGCGTAGTGCTGCCACACGCGCCGTTGGTGGGCGGCGGGGCGAAGGTGGCGCTGATGGTGCAATTGCCGGTAATGGTCGCAGTGGTGTAGGTGTTGCCCGCAAGCGATCCGCCGCAGCCGCTGGCCTGCACCGTATAGCCCGGTGGCGTGGTGAGCGTGAAGCTGGCCTGCTGCCCCGCCGCTACATCGCGCCCCGCCTCGATGCTGCCGCCGCCCGTGGCCTGGGAGGTAACGAGGTAGGCGCGAGGCACGGAGCATTGCGGCGAAGGGTTGCCGCCGTAGCTGCTCTGGCACACCCAGGAGAAGGAGTAGGTATCACCCATCACGCCGCTGGTCGTGCCCACGCTGCAAAGCAAGGCATCTGGCGGATAGCGGCGAGGCGTGGCGCTGCTGGCACTGCCGCACACGCCATCGAGCTGCACGGAACCGGCCTCGACCGTCATGCCGATGGAGGTCTGCGGCTCGGCCACCCAGGCCGGGTTGTGGCTCGCCCCTGAATACCAGGTCAGCCCGTCGTTGGTGGCCGTGGTGATCTGGCGGCGGATCATGGTCTGACCGATGCTGCGCACCACCACCCAGGCAAAGTCGCCCGCCGCCACGATGCGGTCGCCCGTGAACACGCGCATGCCTGGCGTGGCCGCGTCGGCGGTGAAGGGGGCGCAGGCCGTCATGTCCACGAACGGCGTGGCGGCGCTGGCGTCGGTTGCGCACACTTGCAGCTCGAACTGGTCGATCTGGGTGAGATTCATCTTCACCTGCGTGATGCGCAGCGACTGGCTGCCAATCGGGATCCGGTTGGCCACCCACAGGTTGGTGTGGTAGCTGGAGTTGTGCTGGATGAGCCACGGGTCATTGGCGGCTGCCAGGTTGTCGAATACCGTGACTGCACCAGCAGACACTGAAGCCGCCGCCGTCAGCAGCAGCATGGCAATTCGAAGGGCAAGGGTTTTCATGGCGATGTGGTGGGTGGGTGGAGCTGTGTTCCACCCAGCCGCGATCGGCCATGAAAAATGCTTTCAGCACTTGTGCATCAAGCGCTGAAAGCCATGTTTATGGAAGCGTGTGGCACGGGTGGATGCGCACTGCCGGCCATCTTGCGGGCGCGCAGCCTTGGCGGCTTGACTGTGCGTTCGTGCCGCGCTTGACTGGACGTTTCGCAAGCCTCTCCCCCCCAAAAAAAGGGGCGTTCCCCTCCCGCGCTATCATCCGCCCCAGCCCCCTGTCCCGGGGCTGATGCTTCAAAACATCCGTCGTATAGCGGCACAGCCTCTCCGAAAGCGAGGCTTGGTACACCGAATCCATCAGTCAACGCAGATGCAATGGCCTGTGGCTTCGATCCGCAATGGAGCACGGAACAATGAACGCCGTTTCTCTCGCCTGCGCGCCGTCTTTTGGCGCAGCCCCTCCCTCATGCCAGCCCTTTGTGCCCGGCCAACTGCGGAGGGACATGGCATGAACCCCGCCCAGCCCTCCACCGCCACGGACAGCCACAGCGCCCGGCAGCTGTCCAACGCCCTCACCCAGGTGGACCATCTAGTGCAGCAAGGCTGTGCAGAAATCTCCGCCATCGCCCAGCTCGCCCTGGCATGGCTGGAGACGCCCAAGGGCCATCGCCACATGGACGTGGTGGCCCGCGCCCTGCAAAGCATCCGCGACAGCGCCGAGACGCTGGCCGACTACGCCGGCACCGAGGCCCAGGCCATGGGCTGCGGGTTTGAAGACCCGGCCGAGATGCGCCGCGCCGAAGCGGCCGAGGCGGCGGCAAAGGCAATGGCCCACCTGTTTGAACGCCGCGCCAATGTGCCGATGCCTGCGCAGGACGGCAGCAGCTGATGCGCCAGCGCGCCGGCCGGCCGGCGTTCAGCCCACGCTCAGCCCACGTTCAGACCACGCTCAGCCGCAAGGCAAGCGCGACCAGCGTGATGGCAAGGACCGGAAGGGTCAGGACGATGCCGACGCGCAGGTAGTAGCCCCAGGCAATCGTCATGCCCTTGCGGGCCAGCACATGGAGCCAGAGCAAGGTGGCCAGGCTTCCGATGGGCGTGATCTTGGGGCCCAGGTCACAGCCGATCACATTGGCATAGACCATGGCTTCCTTCACCAGCCCCGTGGCCCCGGAGTGCTCGATGGACAGGGCGCCCACCAGCACCGTGGGCATGTTGTTCATCACGGAAGACAGGCCCGCCGACAGAAAGCCGGTGCCTATTGCGGCGCCCCACACGCCGCCGCCTGCAAAGACTTCCAGCACCCTGGCCAGGGCACCGGTCAGCCCCGCGTTGCGCAGGCCATAGACCACCAGGTACATGCCCAGCGAGAACACGACGATCTGCCATGGCGCGCCCTTCAGGACCCGGCTTGCGCTGATGACCCGGCCATGGGCGGCGACGGCGAGCAAGAGCAGCGCGCAGGCCGCGGCCACGGCGCTGACGGGAACGCCCAGCGGCTCCAGCCCGAAGAAGCCCAGCATCAACAGCGCCAGCACGACCCAGCCTGCGCGGAAGGTAGCCATGTCCCGGATGGCGGCCGATGGCGGCTGCAGGCGCTCCAAGGCGTAGGTGCGGGGCAGATCCTTGCGGAAGAACAGGAACAGCACGCCCAGGCTGGCGGCCACGGCAACCAGGTTCACCGGCACCATGACCGACGCGTAGTCGTTGAAGCCGATGCCGAAGAAGTCCGCCGAGACGATGTTGACAAGGTTGGACACCACCAGCGGCAGGCTGGCCGTGTCCGCGATGAACCCTGCCGCCATGACGAATGCCAGGGTGCTTGCGGCAGAAAAGCCCAGGGCCACCAGCATGGCCATCACGATGGGCGTCAGGATGAGCGCGGCGCCATCGTTGGCAAAGACCGCAGACACCACGGCGCCCAGCAGCACGATGAAGGCAAACAGGCGCCTGCCGCTTGCGCGCCCCCAGCGGGCCACGTGCAGTGCAGCCCAAGCGAAGAACCCGGCCTCGTCCAGCAGCAGGCTGATGATGATGACCGCCACGAAGGTAGCGGTTGCGTTCCAGACGATGCCCCAGACGACGGCGACATCGGCCCAGTGCACCACCCCCAGGGCCAGTGCCACGATGGCGCCGAGCGACGCGCTCCAGCCGATGCCCAGGCCTGCGGGCTGCCAGATGACCAGAACAAGGGTGGCTGCAAAGATCAGGAGGGCCGCAAGCATGTGCTGTTTTCTTCGGGGATGTGCAGGCGGCAGCGGGAGCCGCAGCGGTTTCGGTGGCGGGTGTCGGTAGCCGGTGTCAGTGGCAGGCTTCAGTCACGGGCCAGGTCGCGGGCAGACTGCTGCAGCGCGTGCCTGGCCAGGGACGATGGCGGCAGGTTGACGAGCCGCTCCAGGCGCTGCCGCATGGCCAGCAGGGTCTGGCGGAATGCGGCCTGCCGGCCTTCGTCGCTGCCTTCGGCCTGCGACGGGTCCGCGTAGCCCCAGTGCGCGGTGGCGGGCTGGCCCGGCCAATAGGGGCATGCCTCGCCGGCGGCGCTGTCGCAGACGGTGATGACCAGGTCCATAGGGGGTGCCTCGGGCGCACCGAACTCATCCCAGCTTTTGCTGCGCAGGCCTTCGGTGCACACGCCCGCCTGCTCCAGCGCCGCAATCGCCAGCGGATGGGGCTGCTGGTTGTCGCGGGGGCTGCTGCCTGCGGAGTAGGCCTTGAAGCGCCCGCCGCCGAGGTGATTCAGAAGGCCTTCCGCCAGGATGCTCCGGGCAGAGTTGTGCGTGCACAGAAACAGGACGTTCAGGGGTTTGTCGGAAGTCATGGCAGGAAGTGTTCGGGGCGGGGAAACCGGGGGAGCAGCGTCAGCAGGACTTGCAGGACATGTCGGCCACCTCGCATGACGCACCTGCACAGCAGTTCTGCGTCAGGAAGCCGAGCAGGCCATTCATGCGCTCATAGGCGGCGCGGTACACCAGGTTGCGGCTGGCCCGCTCCTGCGTCACCAGGCCCGAGCGGGTCAGTTCCTTGAGATGGAAAGACAGCGTGGTGTTGGCGGCGCCCAGGCTTTCTGCCATGACGCCCGGCGTCAGCCCCTCGGGCCCGGCCACGACGAGCGCGCGGAAGATGCGCAGGCGCAAGGGGTGGGCAAGCGCGGCCAGGGATTCGACGACTTCAGATTCATCCATGGGCGAATCATACGATATTTCAACAAATATGGAAATATGTACCCAACGGGCGCTGACCGATCGTGCCAGCCCATGCCAACCCACGCCACCCCATGCGGATGGGCACCCATGGCTGACCGCCGTGCCCGGTTGCAGAAAAAGCGCAGCCAACCGGGCACGGTCCGATCTCAGGCGCCCTGCGGCAGATAGCTTGGCCGGGCCGCCGTCATGCCGCGCTTGACCTGCTGGGTGAGCTCGTCGGCCAGCACTTCATCGAGCCCGGCCTCCAGTCCGTCCAGCGCGCGGCTGACGATGTCCTCGGGGCTGGACTTCGGCGCGTCAAGCCCGCGCGTGAGGTCGGTGTCGACATAGGCCATGTGCAGGCCCAGCACCTGTGTCTTCTGCCCTGCAAGCTCGCTGCGCAGGGCGTTGGTGAGCGACCAGGCGGCCGACTTGCTGGCCGAATAGGCGGCCAGCTCGCCGCCGTTCACCCAGGAGGCCACCGACAGCACATTGAGCAAGGCTCCGCCGCCGTTGGCCTTGAGAACCGGCGCGAAGGCCTGGCTCATGCGCAGCACGGCGAAGAAGTTGGTCTCGAAGATGCGCCTGGCGACCTCTTCGCTGTCGGGCGCCATGAAGCCGCCGGGCTGGGCGATGCCGGCGTTGTTGATCACCAGCGTGACGTCCGACGCCAGCGCCGCGGCGGCGGCCACGTCCTGCGGGCGGTTCACGTCCAGCTGCAGGGCATGCACGCCGGGCTGGGTGACGGTGGCGGGGTCGCGCGCGCCGGCGTAGACCTTGCGGGCGCCACGGGCAAGCAGCTCGCGTGCGAAAGCCAGGCCGATGCCGCGATTGGCGCCGGTGACGAGAACAACAGCGTTTTCAATTTTCATGGAGCACTCCAGGGGTGGGGAAAAACAGATTCAACGGATCTTGATGACGACCTTGCCCTTGGCATGGCCGGCTTCGGAATAGGCAAGGGCCTCGTTGGTGGACTCGAATGCGAAGACCTTGTCCACGACCGGGCGGATGGCGCCCGCTTCGATGAGGCGGGTGATCTCGCGCAGCTGGCCGCCGTTGGCCCGCATGAAGAGAAATGAGTAGTCAATGCCACGGCCTCGCGCCCGGCGCCTGATGCCGGAGCTGAGCAGCCGCATCACCAGCCGCACGAATGCAGGCGCCGCGATGTTTCTGCCAAACGCGGGATCGGGCGGGCCGGAGATGGAGACCAGCTTCGCGCCGCCCTTGAGCACGCGCAGGGATTTGCCAAGCGTCTTGCCGTCCTGGCTGTTGAGCACCACGTCGTAGTCGTGCAGGACGTCCTCGAAGTCCTGCGTGCGGTAGTCGATGGCGACATCCGCACCCAGGCTCCTGACCAGCTCGAAGTTGGCCGCGCTCGTGGTGGTGGCCACAGTGGCACCCAGGTGCCTGGCCAGCTGGATGGCGAACGTGCCCACGCCACCGGAGCCGGCCTGGATGAAGACCCTTTGCCCCTTCGTCAGCTTCGCTGTCTCCACCAGTGCCTGCCAGGCCGTCAGGCCCACCAGGGGGATGGAGGCGGCCTCTTCCATCGTGAGCCCCTTCGGTTTTGGCGCCAGCGACGACTCCTTGACCGGCACGAACTCCGCGAACGTACCGATCCGGAAATCGTCCGTGCGTGCATAGACCTCGTCGCCCGGCTTGAACTGCCGCACGCGCGGGCCGGCCTTGACCACCACGCCGGCCACGTCGTGGCCCAGGATCAGGGGCAGGCGATAGGGCAGGATGAGCTTGAATTGCCCGGCCTTGATCTTGGAGTCCAGCTGGTTCACGCCTGCGGCATGGACCTGGACCAGGACTTCGTCGTCACGCAGCTGCGGCTCGGGTACGTCTGCCAACTGCAAGGCCCGGTTCGCTCCATAGCTTTCCAGAACAAATGCCTTCATGGTCTTCCTTTATATGATGATCATCATATGTAACGGCGAAAAAAATCCAGGCACATGCACAGGGCATGCGCCATCAACGGCTGGCCGGCGCCAGGTGCTTGAGTGCTGCCTCGCGAAGGCTGTCGGACAGGGCCGGATCGTCCACTGCCCGTGCCAGCAGCAGGCTGCCGACCATGGTGGACAAGGTGACGAGCGCGCGCTCATGGGCGCCGGGCTGTCCCCAGTCCGGCGATTGGCGGGCGATGAGATCGACCATTTCCTTGATGTGGCCCGTGGCCACGCGGCGCACCTCCGGCGCCTGGCGCGAGGTCTCGGAACCCAGGGCCGCCAGGGGGCAGCCCACCTCGGCGCGCTGGACATGTTCCTTGGAAAGATAGGCGGCCAGCATGGCCTGCAGCACCATGCCGGGCGGCGCCTTGGCCACCACGTCGGCGACGGCGGCACAGGACTCGGCGCAGGCCTTGCCCGCCGCTTCGGCCAGCATGGCATCGCGCGAGGCGAAATGGGCGTAGAAGGCGCCGTGCGTCAGGCCCGCCTCCTTCATGATGTCCGCCACCCCGGTGCCGCCATAGCCGCTGCGGCGGATGGCACGCGCCGCCACGGAGACGATGCGCTCATGCGTGGCCTCCTTGGCGGAAGCCCGGGCGCTGGAATTTGTGTTTCGCATGATGGTCATCATACATTGTTTGCGCCATGCACGCGCCGCAGATGGGACATCCGCCCGCAGCCATTGCATGGACAATCCCGGCATGTCTGCTGCTGCTTCACACAACAATCCATCCCGCCCCGTGCTCATTGCCGGCGGCGGCATCGGTGGCATGGCCACTGCCCTCACGCTGCACCAGATCGGCGTGCCCTGCATCGTGTTCGAGTCGGTGGCGCAGTTGCAGCCGCTGGGCGTGGGCATCAACCTGCAGCCGAACGCGGTGCGGGAACTGCATGACCTGGGTTTCGGCAACGATGTGCTGGACACCATCGGCCTGCAGGCGCGGGAATGGGCGCTGGTGGGCCGCAACGGCAACGAGGTGTATGCCGAGCCGCGCGGGCTGCAGGCGGGCTACCACTGGCCGCAGTACGCGGTGCACCGCGGGCAGTTGCAGATGATGCTGTTCAACGCCGTGCGGGAGCGCCTGGGCGACGACGCCGTGCAGCTGGGCCGGCGCGTGGTGGGCTACCGGCAGGACGCCGAGGGCGTGACCGCGCTCATCGACACCCGCGATGGCCAGCGCCTGGAGGTGCAGGGCTCACTGCTGGTGGCGGCCGATGGCCTGCACTCGGCCGTGCGCGCGCAGATGCACCCCGCGCAGCCGCCCATCCAGTGGGGTGGCGCCATCATGTGGCGCGGCACCACGCCGGGCGTGCCGGTGCGCACCGGTGCGTCCTTCGTGGGCGTGGGCTCGCTGCGCCATCGCGTGGTGCTGTACCCCATCACGCCGCCGGACCCCGTCACGGGCCTGGCCACCATCAACTGGATCGCCGAGATCACGGTGGACAACGACGGCGGCTGGCAGCAAGGCGACTGGAACCGGCGCGTGGCGCTGGAGGAATTCATCCACCACTTCGACGGCTGGGACTACGGCTGGCTGGACGTGCCGGCCATGCTGCGCGGCGCCACGGATGTCTTCGAGTACCCCATGATCGACCGCGACCCCGTGCCCACCTGGGTGGACGGCCGCGTGGCCTTGCTGGGCGATGCGGCGCATGTGATGTACCCCGTGGGCTCCAACGGCGCCAGCCAGGCCATCGTGGACGCGCGCGTGCTGGGGGCGCAGCTGCTGGACCACGGCGTGGGCCCGCAGGCGCTGCGCTCCTATGACGACAGGCTGTGCAAGGACATCTCGGCCCTGGTGCTGCGCAACCGCGGGGCCGGCCCCTTCGGCCTGCTGGGGCTGGTGGACGAGCGCTGCGGCGGCGTCTTCGACCATATCGACGAGGTGCTGCCGCGCGAGGAGCGCGAGGGCTTCATGGCCCGCTACAAGGCAGCGGCCGGCTATGCGATCGAGACGCTCAATGCCGCAGCCCCCACCATCGCACCCGGTCGGCGCATGGCCAGCAAGTGACCGACGCATGATCGGCGCATGACCGGCGCATGACCAGGGACTGAGCCCTTGTGCGGCAGCAAGGGCCGCGAGTCGCCATAATCGGCCCTTGCCCCTGGCAGCCATCCCCAGATTTACATCACAGACCAAGCAGGAAGACCACATGCCCATCAAATCCATTCTGAAATCCACCGTGGTGACGCTGGCGATCGTGGGCAGTGGATCGCTTTTTGCGCAGGGCGCGCCCCTGAACACAGCGGCGTTTGACGCCCTGGTGGCGCAAGGCCCCGTCGCCGACGCCGCGACCATTGCATCGAGCACGTGGGCCAGCAAGATCAAGCAGACCGGCACGCTGCGCCTGGGCAGCACCCAGACCTCGAATCTGTTCTCCCTGCTCAACGAGAAGGACGGCAAGATCCGCGGCTTCGACGCAGGCCTGGCCCAGCTGCTCACGCGCTATATCCTGGGCGATGCGTCCAAGTACCAGTTCGCACAGGTGACCTCGTCCACGCGCGAGCAGGTGCTCATCAACAACCAGGCGGACATGGTGATCGCCACCTACTCCATCACCCCCGCCCGTGCCGAGAAGATCTCGTTTGCCGGCCCCTACTACACCTCGCAGGCCGGGGTGCTGGTCAAGGCAAGCAACAAGACCGTGCAGTCGTACAGCGATCTGGCAGGCAAGAAGGTGGCCACGCAGGCCGGCTCCACGGGCCCCGCCATCCTGGCGCAGCACGCGCCCAAGGCGGTCGTGCAGGAGTTCCAGACCCACCAGGAAGCGCTGGACTCCCTGCGCCAGGGCCGTGTGGATGCCTATGTGACCGACTACACGCTGCTGCTCAACACCCTGAGCCTGGGCACCGGCGACGCGCGGCTGGCAGGCGCGCCCTTTGGCGCCCAGGATTCCTACGGCATCGGCCTGCCCAAGGGCTCGGACGGCGTGGCCTTCATCAACGCCTTCCTGAAGAAAATCGAAGCCGACGGCACCTGGGCCAAGCTGTGGACCATCTCCATCGGGCAGCGCACCGGCAGCACGGCCGTTCCCACGCCGCCCGCCCTGCCCTGAACGATGGGTGACATCTCCCGGCTCCTCGCCGACCACGGGCCTGCCTTCTGGCAGGCCCTCTTGCTGACCTGGAAGCTCACCGCCTTCTCGTTCCTGCCCGGCTTCCTGCTGGGCGTGGTCGTGACGGTGCTCAGGCTTCTTCCCCTGCCGCCGCTGCGCTTCGTGCTGACGGGCTACGTCGAGATCTTCCGCAACATTCCCAGCGTGGCGCTGCTGATCTTCATCGTGTTCGCGCTGCCCGATCTCAATGTCGTGATCGACTATGAGCCCAGCGTGGTCCTGGCCCTGACCCTGGTCTGCTCCGCGTTCACGGCGGACTATCTGCGCGCGGGCATCAACACCATTGCCGGCAGCCAGATCGAGGCCGCGCTCAGCCTGGGCATGCGGCCCATGCAGATCATCTCGGCCGTGGTGCTGCCGCAGGCGCTGCGCTCGGTCGTGCAGCCGATGACGTCGCTGCTCATTGCGCTGATGCTGTCCACCTCGCTGGCGTCCCAGGTGCCGCTGGCGGGCCGGGAGCTCACGGCGCTCGTGTCCAAGATCGCCAACGACTCCGCCGCCGGCATGGCCGCGTTCGCGGTGGCCGCCGCCCTGTACGTGGCCACCGGATTGCTCATTGCCTGGGTGGGCGCCATCCTGGAAAAGAAGCTGCGGATACTGCGATGAGCCGTTCTCTGGAAGACATTCTGTTTGGCGCGCCCAGCCCGCAGGCCAGGAAGATCACGCAGGTGGTCAGCCTGATCGCCGCGGCCGGGCTGATTGCGCTGGCTGCGGGCGTCGTGTGGCGTTTTCATTCCGCAGGCCAGCTCGAGGCCCGGTTCTGGGAGTTCTTCGCCTGGCCCACCACCTGGGCCTTTCTGGCCAAGGGCCTGCTCGGCACGCTGGCGTCCTCGGCCATGGCCGCCGTCATTGCGCTGAGCCTTGGGCTGGTGCTGCTGGCGGGGCGCCTGGCGCGGCCCCGCATCGTGCGCTGGCCCAGCATCGCCGTCATCGAATTCCTGCGCGGCACGCCCACGCTGCTGCTGATCTATGTGTGCTTTCTGGTGCTTCCCGCAGCCGGCATCAAGCTCGGCACGTACTGGATGCTGACCCTGCCCATAGGCCTGAGCACCGCCGCCGTGGTGGCCGAGGTCTACCGCGCAGGCGTGCTGGCCGTCCCTCGCGGCCAGACCGATGCCGCGCGAAGCCTGGGGCTGACCGAGGTCCAGGTCTTCCGGTTCGTCGTCTTCCCGCAGGCCCTGCGCTACATCGTCCCGGCCCTGGTCGCGCAGCTGGTCATCGTGGTCAAGGACACCACCTTCGGCTACATCGTCACCTATGGCGAGCTCATGCAGAACGCCAAGGTGCTCATCGCCAACTACCACGCGCTGGTGCCCGTGTACCTGGTGGTGGCGGTGCTGTACTGCCTGGTGAACTACGCGATATCGAGGGCGAGCAGGCGGCTGAGCCGGCCGGTGCACTGAGCCTCGTCACGAGCGGCTTGTCGCGAGAGCACGGCTTGCAACTGCCATTGCCATGGCCAGGGCAACGACGATCAGAACGGCCGAGACTGCGAACGTGATCCGCATCGCGTTGGCAACGGCCTCGGGATGCGCCGTTGCGATGTCGGGCGTCTTTGAAGCGAGCGCGAAAACCGTCCCCATCATGGATGCCCCGGTGATGAGCCCTAGGTTGCGCGACAGGCTGAGCATGCCCGAGATGACGCCGCGCTGGTCTGGATGGACATTCGCCATGACGGCGGTGTTGTTGGCCGCCTGGAAGAGCTGATATCCAGGGGTCAGGACGACGATGGCAGCAACGTATCCCGCCACGCCGAACATCGACGCAAGCACGGACAGTGCAAATGCCCCCGCCGCCATGGCGATGAGCCCGACGATGGCCATGGATGGCGCGCCCCAACAATCGACGGCACGGCCAGAGGGGACTCCGCTCAATATGGCGATCAACGGGCCCACCGCCATCACGATGCCAACAATGGCTTCGTTGAGCCCGAGCGCACGGGCGAGGTAGAACGGCCCCACCACCAGCGTCGACATCATCACCGTCGAGACGAGCGCGTTCATGGCAAGGCTTGCGCTGAAGCCTGGATCACGGAACATCGCCAATCGAATCAAGGGCGATGCGGCTTTCGCCTCGGCAAGCACGAAGAGCACGGCACCCAAGGCAGTGGCCAACACAAGAGCCCCGTTGAGCGGACCGAAACTTCCGCGCCCCAGCGTCATGGCCAGTGCGTACGCCACAAGCGTCACAGCCAGCAGCAAGGTGCCCAGATTGTCGAAGCGGGCCCGCCCCGTCTTCTCCCCCCGGCAATCGGCGGGCAGGTAACGGTGCGCGAGAACCCATGCCACGATACCCAGCGGTACGTTGACGAGAAAGATCGCCTGCCAACCGAGTCCGGCGATCAGAACGCCGCCCAGCGATGGACCGAGAGCGGTGCCCATTGCGGACATCGTTCCGAGCAGTCCCATGGCGCTGCCGGTCCTTTCCTTCGGCACCGTCCCGGCGACAAACGCCATGGTGAGGGCCATCATGATGGCCGCGCCAAGACCCTGCACCGCCCGGGCGGCAATCAGCAGCCGGAGCGTGGGCGCCAGGCCGCAAAGGACCGAGGCCAGCGTGAACAGGAAGATGCCGACCAGCAGCAGCCGTCGGCGGCCCATGACGTCGCCGAGCCGCCCGACGCTGACGATCAGGGCGGTGATGGCCAGCAGATAGGCAAGGACGACCCACTGGACCTGCTGGAAAGAGGCGCCGAACGCCTGAGCCAAGGTCGGCAACCCCACATTGGCGATGCTGGTGCCCAGCGATGACAGCAACATCGATAGCGAAAGGCTGGCAAGCACCCACCGAATCGACGGCGTCTGCTCTGCACTGTCAGCGGCTATCCCATCTCTTGCTGTCGTGGCTGATTCTGGTGTGATTTTCATTGTTGGCGACTCCCGAAATTGAGCTATCGGAAGCGTAGTTCCCTGCCCGGCATGGCGGAAGGCGCACCACTTTCACTTTATTCATGCGTCTGGCGCCATGTCACCGCACGCCGTGCTACGGTCGATCCATGTCAAGACCCGATCTCAACCTGCTTGTCACCCTGGATGTGCTGCTTGCGGAAGGCAACGTGGCGCGCGCCGCCCAACGGTTGCGGCTGAGCCCGTCAGCGATGAGCCGGGCGTTGGCGCGTTTGCGGGAGACGACGGGCGATCCGCTGCTGGTCCGGGCCGGGCGCGGCCTCGTTCCCACACCTCGGGCGCTCGAACTCCGCGAGCGGGTCAGCCAGCTGGTGCAGGACACGGAAGCGGTTTTGCGCCCTGCCGAGCAGCGCAACCTCCAGCAGCTGGTCCGAACGTTCACACTGCGGACCAGCGAAGGCTTTGTGGAGAATTTCGGACCGGACCTGATTGCCCGCGTCGGCGAGCAAGCGCCTGGCGTTCGCCTTTGCTTTGTGCAGAAGTCAAACAAAGGGAGCGGCCCGCTTCGCGACGGCACGGTCGATCTGGAGACCGGCGTTGTCGGCAGCTCGATAGGTCCGGAGGTGCGTGCGCAGGCGTTGTTCCGAGACCGTTTCATTGGCGTCGTGCGAATGGGGCACCCGCTGAGCCAGGGCGAGATCACGCCCGCGCGCTATGCGGCCGGCAGGCATATCCTGGTGTCCCGGCGAGGGCAGGACAAGGGGCCCATCGATGAAGCCTTGAGTTCTCTCGACCTGCAACGGCAGATCGTTGCGATCGTTGGCGGCTTTTCAGCGGCGCTGGCCTTGGCCCGGGCCTCCGACCTGATCGCCAGTGTTCCCGAACGGCACACGGGGAACCTGCGTGCCGGAATGCACAGCTTCCCCCTTCCGGTCCCTGTGCCGGAGATCACGGTTTCACTCCTGTGGCACCCGAGGCTGCATGCCGATCCGGCGCACCGTTGGCTGCGCGGGTGCGTACGGGAGATCTGCGCGGAACAGCACAGCGATTCCTGGCCATGCGAAAAAGCGGCCGAGAGCCCGGCGTGAAACCGATGGCTATCCGAAGTGCGGCAGCGTGACTACAGCGTGGCCACACGCGTGAAATGAACATGGCGCAGCACACCGTCCCCGGCTATGCTCGGTGCCTTTGCCGTTGCGCAGTCGGTGCCCGCCGGCTCTCCAACGGACCTTGCCTGTTCAGGATCTCCCATGCACATCGAACCCGGCGTCGTCAGCCCCGAGAAAATCGCCCTCAGTTACGTCACTGCCGCAGCGGCCTTCGGCCTGACCGCCGCCCTGGCACGGCAAAGCCTGCGCGACAACGGCGGCGCGCTCGCGCTGCTGGTGCGCAGTGTGATCACCACCGCGCTGGTGTTCAGCTTCTTCGAGGTGTTTCCGCATGAGCCGGTCGGCGTATCCGAGGTCCATCTGATTCTGGGCTCGACCTTGCTGCTGATGTTCGGCGCGGGTGCTGCGGCCATTGGCCTGGCGTGCGGCCTGCTGGTCCAGGGCCTGTTCTTTGCACCCTTCGACCTGCCGCAGTACGGCATGAACGTAACCACCTTGCTGGTGCCGCTGTATGCGGTGAGCCAACTGGCGCGCCGGCTGATTCCGGCCGGCACGGCCTATGTGGACATCAGCTACCGGCAGGCCCTGGCCCTGTCCACCACCTACCAGGGCGGCATCGTGCTGTGGGTCGCCTTCTGGGCCATCTACGGCCATGGCACCAGCCTGGCCACCATGACCGAGGTCGCAAGCTTTGGTGCCGCCTACATGTGCGTGGTGCTGGTGGAGCCCCTGGTGGACCTGGCCGTGCTGTGGCTGGCCAAGCGTCTGGCCGCCTTCACGCAAGGGCCGCTTTTCAACACCCGCCTGCACGCAGCGGCCATCTGACAGCCGGCTTCCCGGTCACCGCACCCTTGGTGCTCCGCTGTGGCGGGCTGCTCAAGACTCCAGCCGCATCCGCGCTGACCAGCACCAAGGCGGCTGCATCACGGAAATCAGGCCGAAAATCAGGCAACGGGCTCCCGTTCACGGGCCGCCCGATCCGTGACTTCCACCCAACGGACTGCCGCGCAGCAAGGGCCTGAAGGCCCGCATCCTGCGACAATTCGGCCCGCGCGCTCCGCTCCATTTCAATGCGACGGCCCCGACCTGCGCCGCATTGCTCCTTGCCTGGCAGCTATTGCACGGGGCCGGCCTGCGCCGATATCTTCATCGTCCATGGTTCTCGATCCCTTCACCCTGCTCGTTCTCACCACGGCCATGGCCGCCGCCTCGGCGCTGTATCTGGCTGCGGAATGGGGCAGCGTGCGCGAACGCTCGCTGCTGCTGTGGAGCGGGGGGTTTGCCATCATCGCCGTGGGCTGTGTGCTGGCCCTGCTGCGCTCCAGCGGCCATGTGCTGCTGGGCATCTGGTTTCCCAACGGCTTGCTGATCTGCGCGCACTGGCTGTTCCTGGCCGGCGTTGCAGCGTTCACGCACACCCGGCTGCCGCGCCTGTGGTGGCTGGTGGCCGTCGTCTGGCTGGCAATGCTGTTCATGCCCAGCGGACCGTGGTGGTCCAGGGCAATGCTGGGCATTCAGTCGCTGCTGATCGCCGTCATCAGCCTGCGCGCCGGCCTGCTGCTGCGCCCGCACGGCGGCACGCTGGGCGTGGGCGCGGCGCAGCTGCGCTTCGTTCTGCTGGCCCACGGCCTGTTCTATTTCGCCAAGGCCGCCTCGGCCGTGGCGCTGGACACCTTCATCAACCTGGCCAATTTCCACGGCACGGTGATCCTGGTCTCGCTGGTGGAAGGCGTGATGGCGATCATGCTGCTCGCCATGTCCATGACCGGCACGGAGCGCCATCGCCGCGAGGAACGCATCGCGCAGATCGCCGCCCGCGACCCGCTCACCGCCCTGGACAACCGCCGCGCGCTCTATCTGCGCGCACCCCAGCTGCTGGAGCAGGCCTCACCGGCCAGCCCCTGCGCCCTGCTGCTGATCGATATCGACCACTTCAAGCAGGTCAACGACCTGCACGGCCACGATGCCGGCGACCGCCTGCTGCTGACGCTGAGCGACCTCATCCGCAGCGCGCTGCCGCGCGGCGCACTGGCCGCACGGCTGGGCGGGGACGAGTTCGTGATCGTGCTGCGCAGCGTCGACCACGCGGCAGCGCAGGCGCTGGGCCAGGACTTGCGCGAGGCCTTCGCGCAGCAGGCGCGGACCATGTTCGAGACGCCGGAGCCGGTGTCGCTGAGCATCGGTGCCACCTTGTTCGACCAACCGGGGGTGGAGCTGTCCCACTGGCTCAAGCAGGCCGACGAAGCCCTCTACACCTCCAAGCGCAAGGGACGGGACCGGATGGAACTGGTCCCGCTTGCGCCCGGGCGGCCGCACTGAAGGCGCCGGGGGCGCCGGGGGCGCCGAGGGTGCCCTGGCCCTGGGCATGCCTCACGCCAGCTCTTCATCCGCCAGCGCCAGCGCTGCCTGCGCCAGCAGTTCGGCGGCATGCGCATCGCTGCCGGGGGTGAAGACCCGGTGGCGCTGCGGGTCCAGCGGCGGACCCCGGTCCACTTCGCCGGCTTGCGAGGCGACCACGCTGCGCGTGCCCAGGGCAGCAGCCATCATGGAGACGGTGGTGTTGTTGCACACGGCCACGCTGGCCGATGCCAGCGCCGCGCCCAGCATCCAGATGTCGGTGCGGCCGCTCAGGTCCAGCGCGGGGTGGCGCATTTGCGCGGCCACCGATGCGACCAGGGCGCGCTCGTCCTCGCTGCCGGTGAGCACCACTTCCAGCCCCGCCTGCGCCAGCCGGTCGGCCACGGCCGCGAAGCCGCTGGCGGACCAGCGGCGCACAGCCAGCCGCGCGCCCGGGTGCACGATGGCGTAGCGGCGGCTTGCGGGCAGCAGCGGGCGGACGCGGGCGCGGTCATCGGCATTCAACGGCAGGTCCAGCTTGAGGCCGCGGCGCGGCAGGCCCATGTAGTCGGTCAGGGCCAGCAGGCCCAGCACTTCGCTGCCCTGCCCCGGCCAGGGCACAAAGCGCAGCGCATCCGCCTCGGGCACCCAGTCATCGGGGTCCGCAAAGCCCGCATTGCGGCGCGCGCCAAAGTTGGCGACCAGGGCATTGGTGTTGCGGCCCGAGTCGTGCAGCTGCACCACCAGGTCAAAGCGGCGCGAACGCATGCGGCGCTGGAAGAAGCTGTATTCATCGGCCTTGGCCGAGGGCACGCCGGGCAGACCGGGCCAGCCGGGAAACAGCTCGAAGTCATCGACCGAAGACAGCCTTTGCGCCAGGCCTTCGGCCTCGGGCAGCCCGACCAGGGTGATGCGTGCCTTGGGCCAGGCCGCAGCCAATGCACGCAGAACGGGCGTGGCGCACAGCAGATCCCCAAAGCGGCGCGCGCGGAACACGCCGATTCTGCGCAGCTGCGGCAAGACGGCCGACCTGCGGTGGTCCGTGTACTTGCCGGGCCTGAGGGCCGAGGTTGAATCGGCCAGCCTCAGCAAGGGGTGATTCATGGAATTCATGGGCACTCTCCGCCTGTGGTTGCAGGCCATGGATACGTAGCAATCGGCGTGCCCGCCGCGCGCCCTCCCCCTGCAAAAGCCGGACGCCGTCTACCACGCCTGGCTGGGTTGCCCTGTCACACCCATGAAACATGGGCTGCAGACAATGCCGGACTTTGTCAATCAGAGCGCCCCGCGCAACACGAAGAATGCAAGTCTGGAAATTGGGAATGGTGGCCGGTGCCACAGCGCTGGCCCTGGCAGGTTGTGGTGGCAGCGATGGCGATAGGGCAGATGGGGGAACGAACAGCCCGGCCGTGGCCTTCATGGCCGATGTGCACTTCCAGGACGTGTACGGCGACCTCAAAAACAGCAGCTTCAAGGGCGTGCCCACGGCCAATGGCATGTTCGCCACCATCCGCACCATGTATGCGCAGCTGACTTCCACGCGGCTGTTCAACGAGAACTACTTCGCCTTCCGCGCCGCGCTGGACGATTCGCTGGCCAAGGGCGTGAAGCTGGTGGCCTTTCCCGGCGACTTCTCCGACGACGGCCAGCCGCTGAACGTGAACGGCTTTCGTGCCGTGCTGGCCGAGTACGAGAAAAAGGGCATGCGCTTTTTCATCGCGCCCGGCAACCATGACCCTGTCGCCCCCTACGACGATGATGAAAAGGGCAAGGACGACTTCATGGCCGCCAACGGCAGCACGGTCAAGGTCTACGCCAAGAACTACCAGGGCTGCCTGAACGCCGAAGCCAACGTGGTCTGTACCGACCAGTTGATGGAGCAAGGCTATGCCTCGCTGCTGCGCGACCTGGCCCCCTACGGCCTGATGCCCAATGAGAAGGACGTGTACTGGGAGACCCCCTACAGCACCTACGCGCAGGACAAGTACAGCTATGCCGAGGCGTCCAGACAGGCCCAGCTGGGCCAGCGCAGCTACGAGATCTGCAAGGAAGGCGAAGGCGGCAGGTTCAAGCAGGCCGGCTACACCAATTGCACCAGCATTGCCGATGTGAGCTACCTGGTCGAGCCCGTCAAGGGCCTGTGGCTGCTGTCGGTGGACGCCAACGTCTTCGTGCCGGACAAGCTGGACCCCGCCAAGCCCAACTCGCCCAAGGGCTTCACCGGCGCCGGCAATGCAGGCTGGAACAAGATGACCACGCACAAGAAGAGCGTGATGGCGTGGATCGAATCGGTGAGCGCGCGCGCCAAGGCGCAGGGCAAGCAGCTGGTGGCCTTCTCGCACTACCCGACCATGGACTTCTACGCCAACCAGACCGATGCCATCAAGGCCGCCTTCAAGCCCGGCGCCTTCCAGACGGCGCGCGTGCCCGAGCAGGCCACGGCCGAGGCGGTGGCCGCCACGGGTCTGCCGCTGCACATCGGCGGCCACATGCACTTCAACGGCACCAACGACTACCTGAGCAAGAGCGGCAAGTACCTGGTGAACGTGCAGTCGCCGTCGCTGGCCGTCTACGGCGCGGCCTACAAGATCGTGCGCTTCGACACGCCGCGCAAGGTGGACGTGCAGACCGTGGCGCTGAACAACGTGCCGCGCTTCAACGAGCTCTTTCCGCTGTACGAGATGGAATGGAAGTACGTGGAAGGCAGCAGCAAGCCCGAGGACGCCAAGCGCCGCTGGGACAAGGCCATTCTGTCCAGCACCAGCTATGGCGACTTCACCAGCCGCTACTTCGGCGAGCTGTCGCGCCTGCGCTTCCTGGACGAGTACTGGGCCTGCGACATGAAGGACCTGGTCAGCCAGCTCAACCTGCAGCAGATGCTGACCATGGCCCAGCTGGACACCAAGGTCACCTACGCCCAGCTCGCCGGCCTGGCCGCGCAAGGCGTTGCCGTGCCGTTCAAGCCCAGCGCCGGCTGCCTGCAAGGCAGCCCCGTGGCCGGCAATGCCGCGCAGTGGGCCGCCGACTGGAGCGTGGCCGAGAACGCCGCCCGCGCCAAGGCCCAGGCCGCGGGCGTGGACTTCAACGCGCTGGCCAAGGTGTCGGCCTATACCTTCTACGGCGACTTCCACCGCACCGTCTACGCGGGCGGCCTGTCGCTGAACGACATGGGCAAGCAGCGCGTGGAGCAGTACCGCCTGCTGATGAGCGCCTTCCCTGCCCTGACCTCGGCGCCCCAGAAAACGGGCGACAAGCTGGCCGACAGCACGCCCGTGGGCCAGCCCTTCCAGTACAGCTTCAAGCAGGTGTTCTCCATCCTCAAGGGCCTGGGCTCGGGCAAGCCCAGCGACCATTTCTCGGTGGACTTCGACGCCAGGACGCTGCGCGCGGAAGGCAGTGACAGCCTGAAGTTCTGACAAACAAGGCGCGGCCTGTACAGCGCTGATCTGTGCCAAGGGGTGCCCTGCCCCTTCGTGCAGGTCAGCGCTTTTTTGCATTTGCGCAGGCATGACTACACGGCTTCCGATCTTTCCTACACCCGGATTTCACGGCGCGCCACACACTTGCTGCATTCCTCCCGCAACCCCTAAAGACCGGCGGCATCGGCCCCAGCCGCCACCCGCCGGATCAGGAGTTCTCCCCATGAAGCAGCTCATTCCCATGGCAGGGTCCCATCACCGTTCGTATGTCCCCATGCAGATGGGCCAGCCCATCAGCGACGGCAACTACACCCAGCAGCAGACCAAGGCCAACCAGCGACAGATAGGCCAGCCCTTGCCGCAAAAGCAGCAGCAATGAAGGCGATGCCGCGCCTGTGAGGCCGGCCACGTCAATCCAGGCCTGGAGCACCCTGCTCCTCTTGCACAAGCTCCCGCAAGCCCTGCCCGCCAGCGTTTGTGGGGGCTTGTTGTCCTTGGGCCCCGCAGCCGCCCAGGCCCAGGGTGCAAGCAGTATGGTTACATATGCAACAACGGGTTGCGCACCTACGTGACCCCCCCTCGCGCAACGCATACCATCGCCGCCCAACAACTCAGAAAGGCGGAGGGTATGCAAGAAAATTCTCTCGAATGTTTCCTTTATCACAGCCAGCTGGCCCCAGGGGCTGACACCACATGCATCGCGGCGATCATCAAGGCGGCGCGCACCTTCAACTGGTCGGCCGGGATCACGGGCATGCTGGTTTTCGACGGTGAACGCTTCTTCCAGTATGTCGAAGGGCCGCCAGAGCAACTGGCGCTGCTGGTGGAGTCCATCTCGCGCGATGAAAGACACATCAACTTCACGCCCCTGTTTCCGCAGGCACGCCTTGATCAAAGGCGTTTTGCCAAGTGGTCCATGGCCTATGTGATCGTGGAAGACTCGGAGCCGCTGGGCACCATCTCCGAGCTTCAAGGCCCAGGCGCACTGGAAAAACTGCAGGAGCTTTTACCGCTGCTGGACGCCCAGTAATCCCTTTGCCCCCCAAAGGCGCGGCAGTTTTATAGTATGGGTTCACTGAGGCAGGAAATCGATGCTTACCCGTTGGACTACCGAATCCGAGAAAGAGCAACTGCTCGGACTGCAGACCGCTGAAATCCTGGACCTGAATGCCAGAAAAGAATTCCAGCGCATCACCGAGCTCACCAGCCGCATGTTCATGGCTCCAATTGCCATCATCACGGTTCTGGACGAGCACAGGCAATGGTTCAAGGCACCGGTGGGTGTGGATATGGATGGCAGCCTTCGCACGGATGCCTTCTGTGACCACACCATCAGAAACGAAGGAATCATGGTGATTCCCGATACGCACCTGGACAGCAGATTTTCAGAAAATCCCCTGGTCACCCACAAGCCCAATATCAGGTTCTATGCAGGTGTGCCTTTGATAATGGAATCCGGCCACGCCATCGGCAGCCTGTGCATCATCGATACCCAGCCCAGGACATTCTCCGAAGAGCAAGGCCAGCAACTGCAAGCCATGGCCGCCATCGTTCAGGCTCAACTCCAATACCATCACAGAATTGGAAAAACAAACGAAGTCACGGGCCTGCCAAATCGCACGCAACTCAAGCTGGACCTGAAGAGCCTTTGCATTCTGGCCCCGGGAGCGGCACGCGGTCTGGTATTGATGGAGGTGCTCAACCACGCCAGCCTGCTGGAAATGAGCAATGCGCTGGGCTTGAACTATGTCGAGCAGCTCATGCGCGACATTGCCAAGGCAGTCACGGACATGACGGGGCCGCACGCAACCGTCTACCACGTGGGCCTGGCCAGGTTTGCCTGGGTGATCAGCGCCGGCAGGCAAGAAGATGAGGAGGCATTGGTCAACCAATTGCTGGAGTACCTGCAAAAACCCATCACCAGCGCCGATCTGCGGTTCGAACTTCAACCCAGGGCAGGCGTGGTGCGGTTCTACCTGAACCAGGACGAGGTGGACGATGTCATCCGCAAGGCGATGGTGTGCGTGCAGCAGGCCGGATACAACGCTCGATCGTTTCACCGCTATGAGGAGAATGAGGACAGTCTCCAGCAACGATCCTATCGGCTCCTGCGGGACTTCGGACATGCGCTGGGCAATGGGCAGCTGCGGCTGGTGTACCAGCCCAAATTCGACAACCACAGTTTCAGCTGCAAGGGGCTGGAGGCGCTCATACGCTGGAAGCATCCACAAATGGGAGAAATCCCGCCCAGCGAATTCATCCCTCTGGTTGAAGCCACGCCGTTGATCCACAGCCTGACACGGTTCGTGATCAAAACGGCGCTGGCGCAGGTGGCGGCCTGGAAAGCCGAGAAACTCGATCTTCAGGTCTCCATCAACATCTCCCCGCGCAATCTGGATGAGGTCGATTTCCCGGACTACCTGAACGCCATGTGCAACCAGCACGGCGTTCCGCTGAAAAACATCGTGATCGAGTGCACAGAAAGCGATGTGCTGACAGGCCATGGCACGGTTCAGGCGCTTCAACAGATCAGGAAACTCGGCATCAAGGTTGCACTGGATGATTTTGGCGCCGCATATTCCAATCTTGCATCGCTCAAGAATCTGCCTGCCGAGATATTGAAGATAGACCGGTCCATGGTCTGCGACATCGATACCAATGACCGGGCCCTGTCCGTATTGAAATCCATCATGACCATGGCCTCGGATCTTGGCTATCGCCTGGTGGCAGAGGGCGTTGACAGCGCCGAAGTCTTTGATTTACTGGTTTCCCTGGGTTTCGATGAAATACAGGGCTACTATTTCAGCAGGCCCATTGAAGCGTCGGAAATCAGGAAATTCGTTGAAGAGCGCAATCGGTACGCCAACGGAAAATAGCGGCAGCCACGAAGATACGAATCATTTCCAGAGAGCCGCATGCCGATGGGGGCATAGGCCCCGATCACGCCCTGCGCTCCTAGAATCACGCATCCCTTGGGGAGTAGCCTGCTTGCAACCTGCAAGCGCCTGCGTCAACACACTCGGCATCCTGCATGCTGTGGCGCAGGCATCCGTTCTTCGGTTGGCGAGACCATCGGCATTTCACCGCGACACAGGTCACAAGGTCGGGCGGCGGTGAAGTGCCGTTGTGCGCTTGCCCGGCCGTGAAGAACCCCTCCCAGATGAACGCCGCATCCATCCTGCTCCTGGCCTTTGCCATGTCCACCGACGCCTTTGCCGCTGCCGTGGGCAAGGGCTCCGCCCTGCTCAAACCCCGTTGGTCCGAAGCCCTGCGCACAGGCGCCATCTTCGGCGTCATCGAAGCCCTGACGCCGCTGGCCGGCTGGGCGCTGGGCTATGCGGCTTCCGACTACGTCAAGGCATGGGACCACTGGATTGCCTTCGTGCTGCTGCTGGTGCTGGGCGGCCGCATGCTGCTGGGCGCCCTCAAGGCCGCTGACGGCGAAGAAGAGGCCAAGCCCGCCCGGCACGGCTTCTGGCTGCTGGTGGCCACCGGATTCGCCACCAGCATCGACGCCATGGCCGTGGGCGTGGGCCTGGCCTTCCTGGATGTGAGCATCACCACCGTTGCCCTGGCCATCGGCTTTGCCACCTTCGCCATGGTGACCCTGGGCGTCATGGTCGGCCGCCTGCTGGGCAGCATTGCGGGCCGCTGGGCGGAGGCCGTTGGCGGTGTGCTGCTGATCGGCATCGGCTCGGTGATTCTGTATGAGCATCTGAGCGCCATCTGATTGGGGGCCGGCACCCCGCCAGCGCACGGTTGCGGGAGCTTGTAGGCAAGCTCCTCGCCGCGCTGCTCGATTGGCTGACAGGCCTTTGCTTGCTTTTCCGATCTCCGTGCGCTTGGGCAGCGCTCCTAATGAGGGCTTCAAATTTTGTTTTCCAGGAGTTCTCTATGACAGGTCACAAGACGCTGAAGATGGGTTTGATCGCTGCCGCACTGATCGCAGGCGCAGCCTCCACCAGCTGGGCCCAGCCCGTGGCGGGCACCACCACGCTGGGCGTGGCGGCCACTGAAGTCCAGGCCGTGGCCACGGGCTGGAGCCTGAAGAAGTCCGTGCTGGGCAAGAGCGTCTACAACGAGGAAGGCAAGGCCGTGGGCAAGATCGACGATGTGATCGTCGCACCCGACAAGGCCGTGTCGTACGCCATCATCGGCGCAGGCGGCTTCCTGGGCATGGGCAAGCACGACGTGGCCATTCCCGTGAACCAGTTCCGCGTGGAAAACAACAAGATCACCCTGCCCGGCGCCACCAAGGACGCGCTGAAGGCACTGCCCAAGTTCGAATACGCGAAGAAGTAAACCAGGCGCGCCCTCTCGCCTCATTCACAAGCTTCACAAGCCCTGCACTGCAGGGCTTTTTCGTGGGCGCGTGGCTGGCAGCCAGGCAAGCGCCCAGAGTGGCTGTGGAAGGCAATATGATCGCGGCGGATCAGATTCATACAAAAAATCCACGAGCAAATGAAAATACTCCTCGCCGCGTCATTGGGAATATCGTTGGCCATTCAGGCATCGACCTGCTTTGCGGACAACAGCAATGGGAAGCAGCTCTATTCATCGAGATGCGCCATGTGCCACGGGGCAGACGCCAGAGGCACGGGCCCGCTGGCCAACAAGAGCAACCCTCCCACGCCCGACCTGACGACCGCCGCCTTCAGAAAAAGGCTGCATGATTATCCGGGCGTGATTGTCTCGTCCGTCATTCTTCGCCCGAATGGAGATTTGATTCCCCGGACCTTGCGGGAAAACGGCGTGAAAGTACCGCCCCATGCCTGGACGGTGAAGGATTTTCGTGACCTGAATGAGTATTTCAGTGGCCTGATCACGAAGAAATAAATTCAAATTGCGATTTCCTGCCTGCGCACATGCTCGCGCACGGCATCGACCAGGATGCGCGCAAGGCGGTCCACGGGCTCCGGGGCATCCAGCGCGGCGCGGCCCAGGATCAGGTCCATGGACGGCAGGGCCGGCAGGCCAAGGGCCTGTGCATCCAGCGGCCTGACGTGGGCGGGCAGGCCGAACGGCGTGCGCACGGACAGGCCCAGGCCGGCCGCCGTGGCGGCCCAGACGGCAGTCAGGCTGGCGCTGTTGAAGGCGTGGCGCCAGGCCAGGCCCTTTTTGTCCAGGGCGGCCGTCACGATGTCCCGCAGGGGGCAAGGCGCCTCAAGCATGGCCAGGGGCAGCGCCTCATCGCCCTGCGCCCCGCCGTTGAGGCCGCGCGCCCAGCCGGCCTCGGCCGCATCCAGCGATGCCGGGCCAATCCACTGAAGCGGCAGCCGCATGATGTGCTCGCCATGCACGCAGGCATGGTTCATGCCCACATCCCAGAGCAGCGCCACGTCGAACTGGCCCAGGGCCATGCGTTCGCGCAGTTCATCGCTGCGGGCCACGCTGGCCTCGATGCGCACATGCGGGTGGGCCCGTGCGAACTGCCCAAGCACATGGGGCAGCACGCTTTCGCCCAGGTCTTCCTGCAGGCCCAGGCGCACCAGGCCGCGCAGTTCGCTGCCGCGCACGGCCGCCACGGCGCGGTCGTTGAGCTCCAGCAGGCGCAGCGCGTAGCCGCGCAAGGTTTCCCCCGCCTCCGTCAGCACCAGCCCCCGGCCGGACTTGCGCAGCAAGGGCGTGCCGCATTGGGACTCCAGCTTCTTGAGCTGGGCACTGACGGCCGATGTGGAGCGGCCCAGCCGGTCTGCCGCCCGGGCAAAGCTGCCCAGTTCGACGCCGGTGCAAAAGGTGCGCAGCACATCCAGGTCATAGAGAACACGTGTCATTGCCAAGCCCCCAATCATGCTGAAAAAATGGATTGTAGATACGAAATTATGTGATTTTCAGGATGGTTGAGGCCCAACATACTGCCGCCCATGACCTCCTCTTCTCCTGCACCCGGCGCCGATCCGGGCCCCCTCCTGCCCTTGCCCTCCCCGCCCCGCCACCGATGGAAGGTGCTGGCGGCAGGCGTCATCGCCAATGCCGCGTTTTCCGTGGCTTTCAGCGGGATTCCCATGACGGCCATCCTCATGCGTTCGGGCTACCAGCTGGACACCCGGACGCTGGGCCTGGCGCTGGGGCTGATGGGCCTGGGCATTGCGCTCAGTGAATTGCCCTGGGGATTGCTGACGGACCGCTGGGGTGACCGGCCGGTGCTGCTGCTCGGCCTGTGCGGCACGGCCGTGGCCCTGGCGGCCATGGCGCTATGGGCTTCGCCATCGCCGGCCCATATCCCGCCGTTTGGCTTGCTGGCTGGCGGCCTGGTGCTGGTGGGGCTGCTGGGCGGCAGCGTGAACGGCGCCAGCGGCCGGGCAGTCATGGGCTGGTTTGCCGAGGGCGAGCGCGGCCTGGCCATGAGCATCCGCCAGACCGCCGTGCCGCTGGGTGGCGCCATCGGCGCGCCCTTGCTGACCAGCCTGGCCACGCATGCAGGCTTTGCCGCCGTCTATGGCGTGCTGGCTGCGCTGTGCCTTGGGGCTGCCGCATTCGCCGCGCTGTGGATTCAGGAGCCGCCGCAGTCACCGCTTCGAAGCAAGGCCGCCGCGCCGCACCACGCCGGAGCCACCACGCCCGGCCCATTGCGCGATCTGCAGGCCTGGCGCATGGCCGCCGGCATCGGCATCCTGTGCGCCCCGCAGTTCGCCGTGCTGTCCTTCGGTACAGTGTTCCTGCATGACCATGCCCAGTTGGGGCTGGGCGCGGCGGCCGCCCTCATGTCGGTCGTGCAACTGGCTTCCATGGCCTTGCGGATCTGGAGCGGCCGCTGGACCGACAGGCACCGGAACAGGCCCGCCTTTCTGCGCGCCTGCTGCCAGCTCACCCTGGCGCTGTTCGCGGGCCTTGCGGTCCTGAGCTGGGCCGGCCACCCGGCCGGGTCTGCTGCGATGGGTGTGGCTCTCATGGTGATGCTGGGCATCTGCGGCATCTGCGTGTCCGCCTGGCATGGCGTGGCCTACACGCAGCTGGCCGGGATGGCCGGCGCAGCCCGCGCGGGCACGGCGCTGGGCATGGCCAATACCTCCGTGTTCGCGGTCTGCTTTCTGGTGCCCCTGGCCATACCGCATCTGCTGTCGGCCCAGGGCTGGGGGCTGGTCTGGGCCTGTGCGGCGGCCTGCGCGGGCTGGGCCATGCAGCTGTTTGCACGGGCCGGTGCCATTGGCAACGCCAAGGCCGCGAAGACCCCCCAATTGCACGAGAATGTTGGCTGTCTTCCCCCACCGACCTCCCCTCGATCATGACCATCGCCCACTGGCTTGTTTTCTGCGGCGTCTCGCTGTTGATGTGCTTCACCCCCGGCCCCGCCGTGTTGCTGGCCATCTCCAACTCGGTGGACGTGGGCGCAAGGCGAACGGCACTGAGCTCGCTGGGCAGCTCGGTCGGCATCTTTGTGGTGTCCGGGCTGGCGATGATCGGCATGGGGACCATCCTCGCCATGTCGGCCCATGCATTTCTGGCCATGAAGGTGGCGGGCGCCATGTACCTGATCTGGCTGGGCGTCAAGCGCTGGCGCAGCAAGGACGGCTTGCTGGGCAGCGATGCGGGCCTGGCCCCCACCCAGCGGCGCGAGCGCAAGAACTGGCAACTGGTGGCCCAGGGCATGGGCGTGTCGCTGACCAATCCCAAGGCCATCCTGTTCTTCTCGGCGCTGTTTCCCCAGTTTGTCGTCCCGGGCGAGCCGCTGCTCACGCAGTACCTGGTGCTGACGACCACCTTCGCGGTCTGCGCCCTGATCTCGCACGCCTGCTACGTGCTGCTCATCTCCTTGATCAAGGGCCACCTGGTGGCGCACGCCAAGCTGTTCAACCGCATCGTGGGCGGCACCTTCATCGCGCTGGGCGTGGTACTGCTCAGGACACGGCACAAGCTGGGCTGAGTGCGTGCGCAGCCTTTGCTCGCACGGGCCAGGTGCGCTGCGCAAGCCAATGCAAGCCCGCCCCCAGCGCCGGCCACGCCCGCCACGCCCACGAAGGGCAGGCGGCGTGGCCGCAGATGCCAGGCTCAGTTCGCCAGCGCATCCCTCACCACGAAATGCTCCACATGCGGTGCCTGCGCAAAGTACGGGCCGATGATGGCGCGCCACTGCGCGAAGGCGGGTGACTCGCGAAAGCCCACGGTGTGGTCTTCCAGGGTCTCCCAGTTCACCTGCAGCACGTAGCGGCCGGGTGTTTCCATGCAGGCAAGAATGCTGTGCCCACGGTATCCACCGGCCTTGGACAGCACGTCGGCCACAGCCTGGGTCAGGGCCTGGCCGAATTCCTCGTGCCTGGCGGGATCGACCCTCAGTTCGGCAATTTCAACAATCATGGATATCTCCTGGAGAGGCGGCTCGATGTCGGCGCGGGAGGGCGGCCGGGGTCATCGCTCCTGGTTGAGGGACTGGATGCGCGCAGGGCCGCGCGCATCCGGAGACTTGGAATATTGCAGAACTTGAGGATTCCTACCCAGGGGATGCGCGCCCCGGGCAGGCGCCTTACTGCCCTGCCTGCTCAGGGATCAGCAGCAGCTTGCCTACGCTCTGGCCCGATTCCATGCGCCGGTGCGCCTGCGCGGCCTCGGCCAGCGGGTAGGTGCTGTCGATCACCGGGCGGATGGTGCCGGCCGCCAGCGCGGGCAGCCAGCGCTGGGCGAAGCGCTGGACCATGGCCTGCTTGACTTCGGGCGGGCGCGACTTCATCACCGTCCCGAAGATCCGCAGGTGCTTGTACAGCAGCACATCCATGGGCACGGCCGCCGCCAGCGCGCCGCCCAGCAGGCCCACGCAGACCATGCGCCCGCCCATGCCCAGCGAGCGCATATTGCGCTCCAGGTAGGGGGCGCCAATGAAATCGACCACCACATCCACGCCCTTGCCGCCCGTCCTGTCGGCCACCACGGCCTGGAAGTCTTCGCTGCGGTAGTCGATGAACACGTCGGCGCCAAGGCCCGTGACGGCGTCCCGCTTGTCGCCGCTGGCCGTGGCAAACACGCGCGCGCCGGCCGCATGCGCCAGTTGCACGGCCGCCGAGCCCACGCCGCTGCCCGCCGCGTGGATCAGCACCGATTCGCCCGGCTGCAGGCTGGCCAGGTGGAACAGCGCCTCATGCGCGGTGACGAAGACTTCGGCCACCGCGCCGGCGTCGGTCAGCGACAGGCTCTCGGGCACATGCATGGCCATGCGGTAGTCGATGCGCGACAGCTCGGCATAGGCGCCGCCGCCCACGATGCCCATGACGCGGTCGCCCACGGCAAAGCCCTGCACCTGCGCGCCCACCTCCACCACGGTGCCGGCGATCTCCAGGCCCATGAGGTCGGATTCGCCAAAGTGGGCGCGGCCATAGGCGCCCTTGCGGTGGGATACGTCGGCACGGTTCACGCCAATCGCGGCGTTGCGCACCAGAAGGTCATGGGGCCGGACTTCGGGCCGGGCCACGTCGCGGGCCACGAGCACTTCGGGGCCGCCGAAGTCGTCGAAAACAATGGCTTGCATGCTTGTGCTGTCTTTCATTGCGCAATGAGTATTCAAAAAAGGGTTGAAGGTCCGATACCCAAAGCTTACGACTGCTCCAAGCCGCTCAAACGCAGCGATTTCGCTCTACAGTGCTGCAAATCTGCATCACCAAAACCGCCATGAACTGGGATGACACCCGCATCTTCCTCGCGCTGACGCGCACGCCCTCCCTGCGCGCCGCCGCGCGCAGCCTGGGCGTGGACCAGGCCACCGTGGGCCGGCGCCTGAACGCGCTGGAGGCCGAGCTGGGCAGCAAGCTGTTTTTGCGCGCCAGGGATGGCTACCTGCTCACCGCCGCTGGCGAGGCCGCGCTGGGCGCCGCGCGGCGCATGGAAGGCGCGGCGCTGGACCTGCGCACGCGCATCGAGGGGCTGGACGACAGCCCGGCCGGCCTGGTGCGCGTGACCAGCACCGACTCGATCGCCACCGAATTCCTGCTGCCCGCCATAGAGCGCCTGCAGCAGCGCTGGCCCGGCATCCGCGTCGATCTGGAGGTGTCCACGCACATGCTGAACCTGGGCCGCCGCCAGGCCGATATCGCGTTTCGCAACGTTCGCCCCGAGGCACCCGAGCTGGTGGTGCGCCGCGTGGTCGCCTGGCCCGTGGGACTGTTTGCGAGCGCCGCCTACGTGGCGCGCTTTGGCCAGCCGTCGGCAGAGGACGAGTTGCGCGGCCACCACCTCGTGGTCTATGGCCCCTTTCTGGAACAGCGGCCCGTTCCCACCATGGTCGATGTGCCCGCGCGCCAGGCCCGGATTGCCATGGCCGCCAACTCCAGCCTGCTGGTGCGCAAGGCCGTGGCGGCAGGCATCGGCCTGGGCGAAATGCCCGTGAGCATGGGCGAGCGCGAAGGCCTGCTGCGCATCTGGCCCCAGCGCCAGCGCTCGGACGACTACGAGGTCTGGCAGGTCATGCACCCCGACCTGCAGCGCACGGCCCGGGTGCGCGTCACGGCCGAGTTCCTGGCCCAGGCGCTGGGCCAGACGATCAGCCCTGCTCCAGCAGCACCCGGATGAGGAGATGCGGCTGCAGCGGCTTTTCCAGATAGTGGTCAAAGCCTGCCTGCAGCGCCTGGGTGCGGTCCTGCTCCCGGGCAAAGGCGCTGAGCGCCACGATCTTCACCTGTCTTGTTCCGCCAAAGTGCGCGGCCTCCGCTTCGCGCAGGGCCTTGACCAGCTGGAACCCGTCCTTTCCCGGCAGCCCTATGTCACTGACGATGAGGCTGGGCCACTGCGCCTGGACCAGGGCCATGGCCTGGTCGAAGTTCTCGGCACTCCTGACGGTGGCGCCCTGGTCGGTCAGCACCACTTTCAGCATTTCGCTGGTGTCCGCATTGTCTTCAACGATGACGATGTCCTTGCCTTTCAGGGATTCGCCATTTTCAAGATGCACATTCATCGGGTCGGCCGGGGAGGCGCTTGCCTCGTGCAGCGGAATCTCCACCCGCATGGTGACGCCACGGCCCACGCCTTCGCTGTGGGCGCGCACGGTGCCCCCATGCAGCTCCACCAGGTGCTTGACGATGGACAGCCCCAATCCCAGGCCGGAATGGCCACGGGTGGCGGGGGCGGAGGCCTGCGAGAAGCGCTCGAAAACATGGGGAAGGAATTCAGGCGTGATGCCCACGCCCTCGTCCGCCACGCTCATCACCAGGCTTTCGTCACTGATTTCAAGGCCCACCTTCACCACGCTGCGCGCATTGGAGAACTTGATGGCGTTGGAGACCAGGTTCCACAGGATTTGCTGGAATCGCGTGACATCGATCCACGCCATGATTTCATCGGACGGCGCCTCGAACTGCAGGGTGATGTTCTTGTCGGCGGCGTTGTCGCGCAACGGCTCCAGGCTTTGCACGGCCAATGAGCAGACATTGACCTCCTCGCGGTGCAGATTGAGTTTTCCCGTCGTCAGGCGCGAGATATCCAGAATGTCCGCAATGATGCGGCTTTGAGCCTTCACGCCTTTCTCGATGGCATCTATGCCTTTCTTGAGCATGGCCTCGCTGAGGTTGGCGCGCTTGAGCAAATGCGTGCCCCCGTTGAGCAGGGACAGCGGCGTGCGCAGTTCATGCGAGAGCACGGCGACAAAATCATCCTTGGTGCGGCTGATGCGCTCTGCGGCCACGCGCGCCGCCTGCTCCTGCTCCAGCATCTGCTGGCGCTGCCTCTCGAACTCCAGGGACTCCGTCAGGTCCTGGGCCACGGCCAGGCGGATGCCGGGCTCGATGGGATCGGAGAACTTCCAGGAGATCAGGCGCTCCTGCCCGTCTGCCGGGAGGATGGGGAACTCGCCGCGCCAGGACTTTTCGGGGTCTTCGGTCAATTGCTGCGCAGCTTTTTCCCGAACGGCCTGCGGAACAAAGCCGATCAGCGGCTTGCCCGCCAGGTCGTCAATGCCGCGCTGCAGCAGTGCCTGCGCCTGGGAGTTGGCATCGCTGATCAGGCCGTCGGCGCTGACCAGCATCATGGCCGCCGGCGCCTGGTCATAGATGGCGCGAAAGCGTGACTCGCTGCGGCGCAGCCCGTCTTCCGCCAGGCGTGCGCGGATCAGGGCATGCAGCGTGGCAATCAGCAGCTGCGGCTCCACGGGGTGCACCATGTAGGCGTCGGCCCCTGCGTTGAGGCCCGCCACCTGGTGATTGCTTTTCACATACTCGGCCGACAGGTGCACCACGGGAATCAGGCTGGTATGCCGCGCACCGCGGATGGTGCGGCATACGTCAAAGCCCGAGATATCGGGCAAGTGCACATCCAGCACCACGGCGGCCACGCCGGTCTCCGACAGGGCAATGGCCTTTTCCCCGGTTTCCGCCTCGACCGTCTGGAATCCCGCCGCCCTGATGACCCGTGCCGTGGAGTAGCGCGTGGCAGGGTTGTCGTCAACGACAAGAATGGTGTGCAGGCTTCGGTCGAATGAGGGAAGAATCATTCCAGTCGTGTTCTTGGGCATGATGTTCCTGTTGTTTTTGATGGGATGAAGACCGGCTTGGCCGTATCAGGCCTTCAGATCCTTGGTATCGACCGGAAGATGCGCGGGAACGATCACGGAGAAGGTCGAGCCTTCGCCCAGGGCGCTTTGCACTTCCACCCAGCCCCCCAGAAGCTGCGCCAGCTGCTTGGACAGGGCCAGGCCCAGGCCCGTGCCCCGCAGGCGCTTCTGGATGGGTGAATCGACCTGGGTGAAGTCATTGAAAATCGCGTCGTGGAATTCCGAGGCGATGCCTATGCCGGTATCCGCCACCGAGAATTTCACCAGCATGTCCCCCACCAGTTCTGCCGACACCTTGATCTCACCCTGCGGCGTGAATTTCAGTGCATTGGAGATGAAGTTTCTGAGGATCTGCGAGAGCTTGCGGTTGTCGGTGTAGAAGCGCGGCAGATCACCGGGCTCTTCGAACACCAGGCTCAACTCCACGTTGTCCGCCATGGCCTTGAACATGCCGCGCAAGGCGGCAAACAAATCCATCATCTCGAACCAGCCCGGCGAGATTTCCAGGCGGCCCGCCTCGATCTTGGCCAGGTCGAGCAGGTCGTTGACCATCTCGGAAAACTCGGCGGCGGTTTCCTGGATGAAGCCGACCTGCCGGGTCTGCTCGGTGGTGAGCGGTCCATCCACATGGTCCAGCAGCAGGCGCGCATTGCTGCGGATGGCGCCTATGGGCGTGCGGAACTCATGGCTCATGTAGGAGAGGAAATGGCTCTTGAGCTCGGTGGCCTTGCGCAGCTTCTCGGCCTGCACATCCAGCTCGCCGTAGAGCGCGACCACGCCGCGATTGGTCTCGTCCAGCTCCTCGCGCAAGGACCTGATCTCGGCGCGGCACAGTTCCAGTTCAGCTTTGAGATCGTCTTCGTTCATTGTTCTTCCTCGGCCTTGAGGACGACCACGGTGGCGTCATCCCTGCTGCGGGTGTTGTGCCAGAGAAGGCAGGCGGCCAGCAGACCGGGGTCCCTGCCCAGCAGGCCCGCATAGTCCTCATGCTTCCAGCGGGCAGACACGCCGTCGGAGTGCAGCACCAGAACGCCATGGTCAAGGCTGGAGCAGTCGGCCACCCTGGGCCGCGAGATCTGTACACCTGCCGTGCCGTGCTGGCTGCTCAGGGAAAGGCTGGCCACGCCATTGAAAAGCCTGCCACTGATGTTTCCCGCACCGCAGCTGTGCACGGCCTGTGCGCCGAAGCGCACCGCCAACAGGGCCGCCCCGCGCGTGCCGCGCAGCGCTGCATGGGCCTGGGCCACGAACTCGTCCAGCGGCATGGCGGCATCGGCACCGCCGTTCCGGTTCTCGTTCCCGTTCCCATTCCAGTTCTGCGACGCAAAGACATCTACCGCCGCCCGGGCCGCCTCGCCCGCCAGCGGTCCATGGCCCAGGCCATCGGCCACCAGCACCTCGGCCAGCCCCGCGCCCGACCTGACCGCCCAGGCGTCGCCGCTGATGGTCTCGGGCGCAACGGCCAGGCAAACGGCGCCCATGCGCAGCGACAGTGCCGACGGCGCCGTGCGGCCTTCGCGCAGCCGCGCCAGGCTCACCGTGCCGGCGGCTTCGGAGACGACAAAGAAGTCGTCGGCCACCCTGGAGATGGCCCCCAGGCCCGTGCCCGGCGAGCCCGAGCCGGTGCTCACCCCGTCCTGCATGGCGGTGGCGATGTCCTCGATGCCCGGGCCGCGATCGACACAGATGATTTCGATGTCATGCAGGGGCGGCCGCGCGGCTATCCAGATTTCAGCGTCCCGGGCATGCCGCACCAGGTTGGTGGCCAGCTCGGTCGCCACCAGCCCCGAACGGCCCATGTCCTCGTCGCCCCAGCCCATGTCGGAGGCCAGTGCAACCACATGGCGCCTGACCTCACCCACACGGCTCGCATCGCCTATTGGAAATGAACGATGGGTCCAGCCCCGGATTACTTCCACTTGGTGATACTCACTCGTGTGCCCTGGCCCAGCTCGGTTTCTATCTTGAAATCATTCACCAGCCGCTTGCTTCCCGGCAGGCCCAGGCCCATTCCCATGCCGGTGGTGAAACCATCGGTCATGGCCATTTTCAGATCCTTGATTCCAGGCCCTGTGTCTTCAAAAATCAATTGCAAGGCCTGTTTTCCATTGACTTCGATGATGGCCCAGTTCATGTGGCCACCTTTTCCATGAATCAGCGTATTGCGGGACAGCTCGCTTGCAGCGGTAATCATCTTTGTCTGATCGACCAGCGAGAACTTCAGCATCTGGCAAAGCGAGCGCACCGTTTGGCGCGTGGCAACAATCTGCTGCTCGTTTTGTAACGGCATTTGGCCGCTGCGATCATGTTCCAAGGGTGGCTCCCGACTGCTGGGCCCGCAAAAGGGCCATTCCCCTCTCGACGGTCATCGCCGTCCTGACCCCGCCAAGGGACAGGCCCAACTCCACCAGGGTGATTGCAACGGCAGGCTGCATGCCCACCACGACGGTGGCGGCAGACAGGATGCGGGCAATGCCCGAGATGGTCACCAGCATGCGCCCGACGAAGGAGTCCACCACCTCCAGCGCCGAGATATCGATCATGACGCCGCTGGCGCCCGTGCTCGCGATGCGCTCGGCCAGGTCGTCCTGGAGCGCCAGCGCCGTCTGGTCCTGCATGTCGATCTGGATGGAAACCAGCAGCACATCGCCCATGCGCAGGATTGGAATGCGGTCCATGGATGGCTCACTCCTGTGCTTGGCGGGTGATGCGCCAGCCGGTCTTACCCATGGCCAGCTTGAGCGCCTCGGCCAGTGTGGCCTTGGTGGTGATGTCGCGCATGTCGATGCCCAGGTGCACGATGGTCTGGGCAATCTGGGGCCGAATGCCGCTGATGATGCAGTCCGCACCCATCAGGCGAATGGCCGTCACGGTGCGCAGCAGGTGCTGGGCCACCAGCGTGTCCACCGTGGGCACGCCGGTGATGTCGATGATGGCCAGCTCCGACTCGGTCGACACCAGGCTTTGCAGCAAGGACTCCATCACCACCTGGGTGCGGTTGCTGTCCAGCGTGCCGATCAGCGGAATGGCCAGCACCCCCTCCCACAGCTTGACGACGGGGGTGGACAGCTCCAGCAATTCTTCCTGCTGGCGGATGATGATCTCCTCGCGTGCCTGCTGGAAGCTGCTGACCGTGTGCTGGGCCATGTTGTCCACCAGCACGGTGGCCCTCCAGATTTCCTGGATGGCCGCAGCAGGATCGCCCGACAGCCCGCGCTGGATGTGTGCGAACAGCGGCTTTTTCAGCGACAGGATGAACTGGCTGGTTTCACCGGCACGCTGGCCCTGGGCGGCGCGGGTGCGGGACAGCTCGGCCAGCAGGCGCCGCGCGGAATTCCAGCCCTCGTCCGAAAACCTTTGCGGATCGGCGCCGGAAGCGAAGGCGCCCACAATGGCGTTGATAATCCCGCGCGCATCTTTTTCAGCATTCTTCCCGAGCGTGGAATCACCCGCGCTGGCCTGGGCCATCCAATCATGGATCAAGGCATCAATATCATTTTGGAGTGTTTGCTGGATAATTCCGGTCATAGATATTTGCTGGATTTCAAATAAATTATTCGTTGAGGCTGCCAGAGAACTGCATTGGTGAAAATACAGCTGGCGTGCCAACCATGTTTTCTGCAGATTATTTACTGGCACCCTCGCCACGAGAGACACATTTTGTAATATCAAATAGCATCTTCCTGTAAGGGTTTTTCGACAGATGCATGTCCGCCAAGCCGCGACCTGGTCAGCAAGCCCCCGGTACGCAGCCACGGGGGACGCGGGCACGCCGGCTCCGCCCTTCCTGGAGGGCGGAACCGGCGCCGGAAGCAGCCCGCAACCCGTGTGCTCACAGGTTTTCTCATCCGTCAAACTGCGCAATGCATGCCCTTGGAAAATCCCAAGGACATTTCACACCTGGGCGCGGCAAGGCCATACACTGCCCAGCCTTTCTGAAATACGCCATGCCTGATATTGACCATGCAAACAACGCCTTCCACAAAAACAATCGTCAATCAGATTTTTGATGAGGACCGTTTGTCGGAGCTATTGAAACAAGAAGCCTCTCATGGCCTGGGTTTCGAGCAATGCGAATTCGATGGATTGAATCTCTATCAACTCGATTTGCAGGGCGCGCAATTTGTGGAGTGCAGTTTTGCCGACACCTGCTTTGAAAGCTGCCAACTGGCCGGCACCCGCTGGCTGCATTGCAAGGCGGGCCGCGCCGATTTTCGGCTGGCCAACCTGACGGATGCCCTGTTTTGCCAGAGCGACCTGAACAACACCAACTGGGAATTGGCCAAGCTGGCCTCAGCGCGCTTTCTTGAAGTCAAGCTGACCGGCGCCAGGTTTGGCGGTGCGCAAACCCTGGGCATTGATTTTCATGAGTCCCTGCTGATTGGTGCCGATCTGCGCGGCATGTCCTTCCGCAAGAAAACGCTGGAGGGCCTGAACTTCAGCGATGCCGATCTGGCCGGCTGCGACTTCCGCGATGCCGTTTTCCACAAGGCAAGCCTGCGCGATGCCCATCTCAAGAATGCCCGGTTCGATGGCGCGGACCTGCGCTCGGCGGACTTGCGCGGCTTGACGATTGCCTCGCTCAGCCAGCATTTCAAGGGCAGCCTGATCTCGCATGAGCAGGCTGCCGAGCTGGTGGGCGGGCTGGGCGTGCGCGTGATGTGAAGTCGAGGCGGGCGCGCCGCCACCGCCATCCGCACTCAGTAAACGATGTCGTGCTCGTACAGCAGCCTGGAGATGTCCTTGGGCACAAAGCCTGTCAGCAGCGAGTTCTCGTCGAGCAGATTGATGAACTCCCCCGCCGTGCAGGACTTGGAGTGGTCAATGATGAAGTCCAGGAACTCCTCGCTGACGCGGTCACCATCCTGCTCGAAGGACCAGCTGTGCTCCTGGCCGCCCGACTGGAAGCGCAGCGTGACGGTGTCGCCCTCCATGCCGGATTCGATGCCCTCATAGCCGATGGCGCCACCGCAAGCCTTGGCGAAGCGCTTGAGCAGGGCCACGTAGTCTTCGTCGGCATCGTTGTCTTCGCCAATGCCGCCATCGAACAATTTCACCTGGGCGGCCTTGGTGTGCTGGCGCAGTGCCGCCATCAAGGCGTACTCGTCCTCGATGGAGGCGATGTCGAAATCCGCAGGCACGATGCCGTGCGTCTTCATGGCGGAGGCAATCACGGCGACAGGGTTCTGGCTCTGGGTCATGGTGGTGTCTGAAAGGGTTGCGGGATCGGAGACGGTGCCGATGATAGGCACAGCCTGTGCCTGCGCACTGGACATCTTGTCCGGTGGCGTCCGGCTTGCGCCTTCAGTCTGTGGAAGCGGGCCTGCGCCTGTCCTTGCGCAGCATGTCCAGATAGAGCGCTTCCACCTTCTCGCGCGCCCAGGGCGTCTTGCGCAGGAATTTGAGGCTGGAGCTGACGCTGGGGTCCAGCGTGAAGCAGCGCACCGGAACCTGCCGTGCCAGGGCAGGCCAGCCATAGCGGGCCTCCAGGGCACGGACGATGGCTTCGAGCGTGACGCCGTGCAGCGGATTGCGGGGCTGGGCAGCGGGGGGCGGAGTTTCTTGCATGGGGTGATTCTCCCTTGTGATGGACCGCAAGCCCGGCAGTGCGGTGCACGCGCTGGTGCCGAGGTTGGCAGCGGCAGGACAGGTTCCGCAGAAACGGGGCTGCGCCGGCACTGTGCGAGCGCGGAAAAATTTGTAAACACATGAAACCAAAGAGGAAGTTTCTGTAGCATTCACGGCGTCCCTGCCTCTTCTTCGAACCCGCTTCCATGCCTGCCCTGTCCCTTCGCCAGAAACTGCTGGCTCCGCTGGTTTTCTGCCTGCTGGCGCTGCTTGCGCTGACCCTGTTCAACGCCTACCAGGCACGCAGCAAGGCCTATGAGGCCCGGCAGCAGGCGCTGCGGGACTTTGTCGATTCGGCAGACAGCCTGATTGCCGCCATTGCGGCAGAGGCCAAGGCCGGCAAGCTGCCTGAAGAAGACGCCAAGGCCACGGCCATTGCCCGCGTGGGGCAGCTGCGCTATGCCGGTGGTGCGGGCTACATCACCAGCATCACGACGGATTCCGTGGTGCTGAACAACCCCGCAAGCCCGGGCATCAACGGCAAGAACATGGCCGGCTTCCAGGACGCCAAGGGCAGCTACCTCTACCGCAGCATTGCCGCCGTGGGCGCTTCTGCCCAGGGCAACGGCTACCTCACCTACTGGTGGCCCCGTCCCGGCGCGAAGGAGCCCAGCGAGAAGCTGGCCTATGCCAAGCGATCCACCTCCTGGAACTGGGACCTGATCGCGGGTGACTATGTGGACGACATCCAGCGGGCCTTCATCGCCACCATCATCAAGTCGGTGGCGGCGCTGGCGGTGCTGGGCGCACTGCTGTCGTTGATCGCCTGGATGGCCACGCGCAGCGTGCTCCAGGCCATCGGCGGAGAGCCGGCCGTGGCGGCAGCGATCGCCAACCGCATCGCCGCCGGGGATCTGTCGCAAACCGGGCTGGAGGGGGCATCGCACGCACCGGAAGGCAGCGTGATCGCGGCGGTGCAGCGTATGAGCGAGCAGCTGCGCCAACTGGTGACGCGCATCCATGACACGGCGGGCATCATCCACCGCTCGGCCGGCGAGATTGCCACGGGCAGCCTGGACCTGTCGCAGCGCACGGAGCAGCAGGCCAGCTCGCTGGAGGAAACGGCGGCCTCCATGGAGCAGTTGACCGCCACGGTGCACCAGAACGCGGAAAACGCGCAGCAGGCAAGCCAGATCGCCTCGGGCGCCTGCGCGGTGGCCGAGCGCGGCGGCACCGTGGTGGACCAGGTGGTGAGCACGATGGGCGAGATCAATACCTCGTCGCGCCGCGTGGTGGACATCATCGGCGTGATCGACGGCATCGCCTTCCAGACCAACATCCTCGCGCTGAACGCGGCCGTGGAGGCTGCGCGCGCTGGCGACCAGGGGCGCGGCTTCGCGGTCGTGGCGGGCGAGGTGCGCACCCTGGCGCAGCGCAGCGCCTCGGCCGCGCGCGAGATCAAGACGCTGATCCAGGCCTCGGTGGAGCGTGTGGATGCCGGCGCCACCCTGGTGGACCAGGCCGGGCAGACCATGCGCGAAGTGGTCACCACGGTGCGCAACATCACAGGCATCGTGACCGAGATCGCCTCGGCCAGCCGCGAGCAAAGCACCGGCATCGAGCAGGTGGGCCATGCCGTGACCGACATGGACCGCGTGACCCAGCAGAACGCCGCACTGGTGGAGCAGTCCTCGGCCGCCACGCAGGTGCTGCAGCAGGAGTCGGAGAAGCTCTCCCGCCTGACGGCATCGTTCAAACTCTAGGCTTCGCTTCCCTTCTCTTTTCAGACATGATCACCTGCTACCTGCGCTACATCATCGACCCGTTCAAGGCCAAGGAATTCGAGGAGTACGGCAAGACCTGGATTCCGCTGGTCGAGAAATTCGGCGGCAAGCACCACGGCTACTTCCTGCCGTCCGAAGGCGCCAACAATGTGGCGCTGGCCATGTTCAGCTTCCCCAGCATGGCGCTGTACGAGGAGTACCGCATCAAGTCCATGCAGGACCCCGAGTGCCAGGCCGCCTTCCGCTACGCGGAGGACACGCGCTGCATCCTGAGCTACGAGCGCAGCTTCATGCGCCCGGTGTTCGGCTGAACCTCCCCCGGGGGGGGGGGGGGGGGGGGGGGGGGGGGGGGGGGGGGGGGGGGGGGGGGGCCCCCCCCCCCCCCCCCCCCCCCCCCCCCCCCCCCCCCCCCCCCCCCCCCCTGGGGGGGGGCCCGCGTTTGCAAATACGGAATCGGTATTTTCACAACTGAAGCACGCTAACTAGCATCCATCCCATTGCAATCTTTTGAGGATGGAGCGCGTGAACAAGCGTCGTTTCCTGCTGGCCGGCCCTTCTCTGCTGGCCGCTGCCGCCCTGGCTTCCACCACCGCCGCGCGGGCTGCGGCCGACCCCAGGACCCGATTGGTCGTTGCCGACCAGAGCGAGCTGCTGCGCCACCTGCTGGATGCCAGCGGCGAGCGCAAGCGCCTGGGCTTTCAGCTGGAGCTGCCCAACTTCGCGGGCGGCCCGGCCATCTTCGAGGCCATACGCGCAGGCGCGCTGGACATTGCCTATGTGGGCGACACGCCGCCCATCCAGGCGCGTGCCGCCGGCGTGCAGCTGCCCATCATCGCCACCTTCACGCGCGAGCGCGCCCAGTACCGGCTGGTGCAGCGTGCCGATGCAGGCATAGAGCGCCTGGCCGACCTGCGCGGCAAGCGCCTGAGCTATGTGGAAGGCTCGGGCCGCCAGGTCTTCCTGATCGAGGCATTGACACGCGCGGGCCTGACGCTGGCCGACGTGAAGCTGGTCAACCTGCGCGTGGCCGAACTCAACGACGCGCTGCGCGCCAAGGCCGTGGACGTGGCCGTGCTCATGGAGCCCCATGTCACGCGCCTGGGCAAGCAGATCGGCGCGCGGCCCGTGCCCGATCCGCAGGAGCGCACGCTGCTGCCCGCCACCTCGTACATCTACGCACGGCCCGACGTGCTGGCCGACCCGGCCAAGTCCCAGGCCATCGTCGATTTCCTGGGCGCCTTCGTGCGCGCAGGCAAGTGGAGCAATGGCCACGAGCAGGAATGGGGCCGCCACTACTACACGCAGTTCCAGCGCATCGATGCGGAGAGCACGGCGGCCATCCTGGCATCGCAGTCCGACCTGCTGTTCCAGACGGCCGCCGAGGCGCAGCCCCACCACCAGAAGCTGATCGACATCCTGCACGCCGCCGGCAGCCTGCCGCAGCGGCTGGATGCGGCCGGCTCCTTCGTGTCCACCTACGACCGCGTGATCGTGGCCAACCGATGAACCGGCCAGAAAACACACGATGACGCAAGCGCAACTGGACATCAACGCGGCCGGTCTGGCACCGGCCACCGCAGCCACCGCTCAATCCGCGCCCGCCCCCCGGGCCGCCGTGCAACTGGTGCCCGCGCGCCTGTCGCAGGGCGCGCTGCTGGTGGGCCCCGGCCTGCTGCTGGTGCTGTGGGAGGCGGCATCGCGCCTGGGCTGGCTGTCGCCCGAGACACTGACCGCGCCCTCGCAGGCCCTGGTCGCCGGCTACGGCATGGTGGCCGACGGCAGCCTGCTGCCCCACCTGCTGGCATCGGCAGGCCGTGCCTACAGCGGGTTGCTGCTGGGCGTGGTGGCTGGCGTGCTGCTGGCCCTGGCCTCGGGCCTGACGCGCACGGGCGAGGCCCTGCTGGACGGCCTGGTGCAGATCAAGCGCGCCGTGCCCACGCTGGCGCTGATTCCCCTGGCCATCATCTGGCTGGGCATTGGCGAGTCCATGAAGATCTTTCTGATCTTCACGGCCGTGCTGGTGCCCGTCTACATCAACACCCACGCGGCCCTGCGCGGCATCGACATCGGCCATGTGGAGCTGGCCCAGACCCTGGGCCTGTCGCGCGCCGAATTCATCCGCAAGGTGGCGCTGCCGGGCGCACTGCCGGGCTTCTTCGTGGGCCTGCGCATTGCCGTGTCGCTGTGCTGGACGGCGCTGGTGGTGCTGGAGCTGATCAACACGCAGACCGGCATCGGCTACCTCATGAACCGCGCCCGCGACTGGGGGCAGACCGATGTGATTGTGGTGGGCATCCTCATCTACGCCCTGCTGGGCCTGCTGTCCGACGCCGTGGTGCGCCGCATCGAGGCGCATGTGCTGTCCTACCGGAGGTCGCTGGGATCATGAGCCATCACCCCACCCCGGGCGCCGTGCGGCTGCAGCGCTTCACGCGCAGCTTTGGCGGCAAGAACGTGCTGGACGCCATCGACCTGGACATTGCCCCGGGCCAGTTCGTGGCCCTGCTGGGCGAGTCCGGATCGGGCAAGACCACCTTGCTGCGCGCGCTCGCCGGGCTGGACGGCCATGCGCAGTCCAGCGGCGCGGCCAGTGCGCAGGGCAATGTGTCCGTGCTGTTCCAGGATGCTCGCCTGCTGCCCTGGCTGTCGGTGCTGGACAACCTCACGCTGGGTCTGGACGCGCGCGCCGTGCTGCCCGCAGCACGGCAAATCCTGCACGACGTGGGCCTGCAGGACAAGGCCGGCGCCTGGCCCGCCACGCTGTCGGGCGGCCAGAAGCAGCGCGCATCGCTGGCCCGCAGCCTGCTGCGCGACCCGCACGTGCTGCTGGCTGACGAACCCTTCGGCGCGCTGGACGCGCTCACGCGCATGCGCATGCACGGCCTGCTGCTGCGCCTGGTCGAGCGCATACGGCCCACGGTCATCCTCGTCACGCACGATGTGGACGAATCCCTGCTGCTGGCCGACCGGATCCTGGTGCTCAGGGACGGCCGCATCGCCGAGGACCACGCCGTGGACCTGCCCCATCCTCGCCGCCCCGACCATCCTGTCTTCATGCAGCTGCGCGCCACCTTGCTGCGCAGCCTGGGCGTCGAGACAGAGATCGCCTGACGCCGGCCCCGCCCGCGAAACAACCCACACAACAAAGGACTGCTCCCATGTCTCGGCAACTGCACCTGAACCTGTTCCTCATGACGCGCGGCCACCATGAAGGCGCCTGGCGCCATCCCGGCGCCAACCGCAAGGCGCTCACCGACCTGGAGCTGTACGTCGATGCCGCACGCATCGCCGAGGCCGCCAAATTCGACGCCGTCTTCCTGGCCGACAGCCTGGTCGGGCCCGAGAACGGCCAGCAGATCACCTCGGGCCTGCTGGACCCGCTGGTGCTGCTGACGGCACTGGCGCTGCGCACCGAGCGCATCGGCCTGATCGGCACCGCCTCCACCACCTACAGCCATGCCTATACGCTGGCGCGCCAGTTCGCCTCGCTGGACCATCTGTCCAAGGGGCGGGCGGGCTGGAACATCGTCACTTCCTGGGCGCCCAACGCGGGCCTGAACTTCGGACTGGCCGACAACGTGGACCACGGCGACCGCTACCGCATCGCCGAGGAATTCGTGTCCGCCGTCGATGCGCTGTGGCGCAGCTTTCCGGCCAGCGCCCTGCTGGACGACACGGCGGCCGGCCAGTTCCTCGACGCATCGCAGATCCAGCCCGTCCACTTCGAGGGCAAATACATACGCACGCGCGGCCCGCTCAACGTGCCCGGCAGCCCGCAGGGCCGGCCCGTCTTCGTGCAGGCCGGCCAGTCCGAGTCCGGCCGCGCCTTTGCCGCGCAATGGGCCGAGGCCATCTTCACGGCCCACGGCTCGCGGGAATCGGCCCAGGCCTTCTATGCCGACATCAAGGGACAGGCGCAGCAGCTGGGCCGCCGCCCGCGGGACATCGTGATCCTGCCCGGCATCAGCGCCGCCATAGGCTCCACCGAATACGAGGCGCGCCAGGTCTGGGAAGAGCTCGACAGCCTGACCAGCATCGAGGTCGGCCTGGCCCGCCTGTCCGCACGCTTTGGCGGCCACGACTTCTCCGCCGTGCCGCTGGACCGCCTGCTCACGCGCGACGACTTCCCCGATCCCGACAAGGTCGAGGCCTCGCGCAGCCGCGCCGTGGGCTACGTGGAAACCAGCCTGCGCGACGGCCTCACCCTGCGCGGCCTGCTCAAGCGCCTGGCCGGCGCCCGCGGCCACCTGGCCGTGGCCGGCACGCCCGAACAGGTGGCCGACATCATCGAAGACTGGTTCAGGCACGGCGCAGCCGACGGCTTCAACGTCATGCCGCCCATACTCAACCAGCAGTTCGAGCTGTTCACCAGCGAAGTCGTGCCGATCCTGCGCAAGCGCGGCCTGTTCCGCGAGGAATACGAAAGCCGCACGCTGCGCGGGCATTTCGGGCTGGGGGAGCTGGCGGGGACGGGAGCGGTTGGTGCCCCAGCCGCCCGCCCAAGGGAGCAAGCGCTGGCGGCTTGACCGATGCGGCGCTGCGGCTGCACAGACAGGCCTACAGCAGAATGTCCGCCGTGGGGTACTTCCAGAAGTCGCGCAGCAGGTAGCTGATCGGCAGGTTCAGATTCGTGGAGCTGGGTGGAATCGGCTGCATGAACCACTTCTCGTAGATGGGGTGGATTTCGCGGCTGGTGATGATCCGCTTCATCTCTTCATCGACCAGTTTCTTGAACGCGGTATCGGCCTTCGGCAGCATGATGGCCAGGGGTTCGGTGGACAGGAACTTGCCCACCACCTTCAGGGCGCGTGGATCGGGCCGTGCAGCGGCCAGCCCGTTGAGAAGCACGTCATCCATCACGAACGCGTCGGCTTCGCCCTTCTCCACCATCTCCAGGGCCCTCGCGTGATCGGGGGCCTCCACAATGGTGATGCCCATGAGGCGCTGCCTGTTGGCCTGCGTCACCAGAGCCATCGGGCTGGTGCCCTTGGTGGAAACCAGCTTTTTGCCCTTGAGATCCTCCATCGCGTTGATGGTGCTTTCGGCCTTCACGAGCATCCGGGCGCCGGTGATGAAATGGGGAACCGTGAACGCCACGGTCTGGCGCCGCTGCGCGTTGTTCGTGGTCGAACCGCACTCCATGTCGGCCTTGCCCTGCTCGATCGCGGCCATGCGATTGGCGGGCGTGACCATCAGGAACTCCACCTTCATGTCCTTCCTGCCTGTCTGCTTGCGCACCGCCTCGGCCAGGCGAAGGCACAGATCCAGCGCGTAACCGACGGGCTTGCCGCTGCGCGTGTCGATGTAGGAGAAGGGGACCGACGATTCCCGGTGCGCAATCACCAGCGCGCCACCGGCCTGGACCTTGTCCAGCACACCGGCTGCAGATACACCGCTCAAGGCCGACAGGCCCAACGCACCCAACGCAATTCCCCACTGGCGAAAGATCATCGAAGTCCTTGGATCGCAGGCGCTGGGCGGCGCCCAGCAGTGTCGTGACAGGTTATACACGTATTGTTACCTGATGCGCAAACCTGGGCTGCTGGCGGTTTTGCCGGCACCTTGGCCACTGGCTTTTCCCCCTCCCCCGTTATGGCAGGATCACCAGCACCAGAATTACCGAGGGATATCCCATGCTGATCAACTGCGTCGCCTACGAAAACGGGGCCAAGCTGGCGGACATTCCCGTCGCCGACATCAGCAACTACATAGAGCGGCCCGGCTGCTTCGTCTGGGTGGCGCTGGCGGACGCCACGCCGGCCGAGCTGGAGGAAATGCGCCAGGAGTTCGGCCTGCATGCCCTGGCCGTGGAGGATGCGCTGCACGGCCACCAGCGGCCCAAGCTGGAGGAGTACGGCAGCTCGCTGTTTGCCGTGATGCACCTGCTCGAGCCCGAGCCCGAGCGGCCCGGCCACTTCAATCACGGCGAGGTCGATGTCTTCGTGGGCTCCAACTATGTGCTGTCGGTGCGCAACCGCAGCAAGCGCGGTTTCCTGGGCGTGCGCGAGCGCTGCGAGAGCGAGCCCGAGCTGCTGCGCCACGGCTCGGGCTTTGTGCTGTATGCGCTGATGGATGCGGTGGTGGACCGCTACTTTCCCATCATCGACGCGCTGGAGGTGGAGCTCGAGCAGATCGAGCAGCAGATCTTCACCAAGGGCGCGGCGCGCGACAACATCAAGCAGCTGTATGAACTCAAGGGCCGCGCCATGGACCTCAAGCACGCCGTGGCCCCCCTGCTGGAAGCCGTGGGCAAGCTCAACGGAGGGCGCGTCCCCCAGATCTGCGTGGGCTCCAGGGACTACTTCCGCGATGTGATGGATCACCTGGGCCGCATCAACGCCCAGATCGACACCATGCGCGACACCGTGGGCACGGCCATCCAGGTGAACCTGTCCATGGTGTCCATCGAGGAAAACGAAGTCACCAAGCGGCTGGCAGCCTGGGCCAGTATCTTCGCCATCTGCACGGCCTTCTTCGGCGTCTGGGGAATGAACTTCGAGAACATGCCCGAACTGAAGTGGCAATACGGCTATCCGGCCGCACTGCTGTTCGTGCTGGGCGTTTGCGGCCTGCTTTACTACAAGTTCCGCAAGGCGGGGTGGCTGTAGGCGGCGGGAAGGCGAGCGGTGCCAGGGTATTCACCCAGCCGCACCGTCACAGCCGCGTCACACATCCACGCCACCATCCCAGGCGCCAACTCCTGGACGCCCGGATTCCCCACCATGTACGACGAACTTCTGCCCGACCACCATGATTCGCTGATGCAGCGCATCGAACGCGATCTGCTCGACAGCTACGACGAAGAACTGGAGATGGAGATAGACGACGCCCGCCTGAGCAGCGGTGGCGAAGATCTGGACGGTGCCGACTCCGTGAGCCGCCAGACCTACTTTCGCGAACTGCTGCGCCTGCAGGGCGAGCTGGTCAAGCTGCAGGACTGGGTGCAGCACCACAGGAAAAAGGTGGTCATTCTCTTCGAGGGCCGCGATGCGGCCGGCAAGGGCGGCGTGATCAAGCGCATCACCCAGCGCCTGAACCCTCGCGTGTGCCGCGTGGCCGCCCTGCCCGCGCCCAATGACCGCGAGCGCACGCAGTGGTATTTCCAGCGCTATGTCTCCCACCTGCCTGCGGGCGGCGAGATCGTTCTCTTTGACCGCAGCTGGTACAACCGCGCGGGCGTGGAACGCGTGATGGGCTTTTGCTCCGACGAGGAGTACGAGGAGTTCTTCCGCTCCGTGCCCGAGTTCGAGAAGATGCTGGTGCGCTCGGGCATCACGCTGGTGAAGTACTGGTTCTCCATCACCGACGACGAGCAGCACCTGCGCTTTCTGGGCCGCGTGCACGACCCGCTCAAGCAGTGGAAGCTCAGTCCCATGGACTTCGAGAGCCGCCGCCGCTGGGAGGACTACACCAAGGCCAAGGAAGCCATGCTGGAGCGCACCCACATCGCCGAGGCGCCCTGGTGGCTGGTGCAGGCCGTGGACAAGAAGAAGGCCCGGCTCAACTGCATCTCCCACCTGCTGACCCAGCTGCCCTACGAAGAGATAGAGCACCCGGCCATCGTGCTGCCAGAGCGCACGCGCAATCCCGAATACACACGCAACCCCGTTCCCCAGCACATGTACGTTCCGGACAAGTACTGACACCCCCTGAGGCGCTTCGCGCCTTCCCCCTCTCTACCCGCTTTGCGGGGGAGGGGGACGACACCCTCGGTGCGGGGGCGGCCCTTCCTTGGTGTCTCTGGCTTCAGCAAGTGCCCATTTCATGCGCACGGCCGACTTTCAGACCTTATGCGCCTCGCCGTCCTCCACGGATGCCTCGGACGCCTCAGGCGTCTCTGGCGTCTCTGGCGCTGGCTCTGCCTCGGCGACTGCAGCCGCCTGCGGCGCCTCGACAACCTCGGCCGCACGCTTGCGCCGGTCCTGCTCCAGCAGCGCGGTCAGCGCCGCGTGGATGCGCTCCAGCGTGCCGCCCGGGTTGACCCACCAGTCCGTGGACCAGATGCGCAGAATCTGCCAGCCCAGGCCGCGCAGCACCTGCTCGCGCAGCTTGTCGCGGTCGCGCGCCGTGGCCGAGCGGTGGTAGGTGGCGCCGTCGCACTCCACGCCCGCCAGGTAGCTGCCCGCATGGTCCGGGTGCACCACGCCCAGGTCCACGCGGAACGAGGATGCGCCGATCTGCGTGTGCACGCGCCAGCCCTTGCGCTCCAGCGCCTGGGCCACGCTGGCCTCGAACGGGCTGTCGAAATCGCCCTGGCTGCCATGGTGCGACTCGGCCAGCGCGCGCGGGCCGCGCTCGGCAAATTCCAGGAAGTGCTTGAGGTCGCGCACGCCCGCCGCCTGGGTGCGCGACAGGTCCATCTGCTCGCCACGCAGGCTGGAGAAGATGCGAAGCTCCTGCCGCGCGCGCGTCACCGCCACGTTCAGCCGCCGCTCGCCGCCATCGCGGTTGAGCGGGCCGAAGTTCATGGACACCGCGCCCGAGATATCGGGCCCGTAGGTGATGGAAAAATACATGATGTCCCGCTCGTCGCCCTGCACGCTTTCCAGGTTCTTGACGAAGACGGGCTCCAGCAGCACATCGGAGAAAAACGGCTCCAGCCCCGGGTCCTTGCGCCGCTCCTCGTCCAGCAAATCCTCGATCAGGCTTTGCTGCTCGGAGTTGAAGGTGACCACGCCGATGGTGGCACCCGACTGCGCAAACCCCGGCGACTTCAGGCGCGCCACCAGGTCGGCCACCAGGGCCTTGGCCTCGGGCTGGTTGATGCGGGCGCCACCCTTCTCATAGCGGCCCTGCACGGCGTGGAAGCTGACGGCGCGGTCGTCGGTGACGGGCGAGGGAAAGGTCACCAGCCCGCCGCCGTAGTAGCGGTGGTTGCTGAAGGCGATCAGGCTTTCATGGCGCGAGCGGTAGTGCCACGACAGGTTGCGCGTGGGCAGGCTGGCGCCCAGGCATTCGTCCAGGATGCTTTCCATGTCGCCTTCCACGCCCTGCGTATCGTCGTCGAAGGTGTCGGAGGTGTCGGCGCGGCCGAAGAAGCTGGTGGGCGGCAGTTGCTTGGGATCGCCCACCATGACCACCTGCCTGGCCCGCGCCATGGCGCCGATGGCGTCCCAGACGGGGATCTGCGAGGCCTCGTCGAAGATGACGATGTCGAAGTTGCTGGTCTCGGCGCTCAGGTACTGGGCAATGGACAGCGGACTCATCAGCAGGCAGGGCGTCAGGCGCAGCACGGCCGAGGGGATCTGCTCCAGCAGCTGGCGCAGCGGCAGGTGCTGGCGCTTCTTGGTGATCTCGCGCCGCAGGATGCCCCACTCGCTGTTGCGCTGGATGCTGTCGGCCGACGGCAGGCCCGCGCACAGCCGCGCACGTATCCACTGGCGCGTGACCGAGGTGAATTCATCGTCCAGCGCGCGGAAGTCGGCAATGCGCCGCTCATGCTCGGCAGAGACGAAGCGCTTGAGCACCTCGTCCTCGTCCACGGCCAGCGCCAGCCACCAGCGCGCGTAGTTGACCTCGAAGGCCTTGGGTGCCTGGGCCGGCTCCAGGCTGCCGGACTCGATGGCGTCGGCCAGCGCACCCAGCCCGCCCGCGCGGGCCGCGGCCTGGGCATTGCGCCAGGCGCACCAGGCATGCAGGCCGCCCTGCCCGGCCAGCACGCCGCCCGCCGTCGCCGCCAGCTGCTCGGCCGTGCGCTGGGCCAGGGCACGCTGCTGCGGCTCGCCATGGGCTGCCGCCGCGCTGAAAGGGTCTATGGCCGCGTGCAGGCCGGCCAGGCTGTCCAGCAACTGCTGGCAGGCCATGCCGACTGCGGCACCCTCGCCCAGCTCGGCGCTGCGCAAGGCCAGCACCTGGTGCAGGGCCTGGCGTGCCTGGGCCAGCTCGGCCTCCTGCCAGCCCAGCCCGGTCAGCCCTGCCTGCAGCGATCCCTGCAGGCGCAGCGCATGCTCCACGGCTTGCGGGCGCGTGTCCAGGCCGTCCCAGACGCCGGGGCAGCGCAAGCGCAGCTCGTCCAGCGCCAGCAGCTGTTCCTCGATGGCGCTGCGGGCCGCCAGCTGCGCATGGGCCTGCTGCAGTGCCGCGCCACAGCGGCCCTGGGCCACGGCGGCGTGCGATGCCATCAGGCCGCCGCGCCGCGTCAGTTGCAGGCGCTCGCGCTCGAAGGCCAGCGCGTCCTGCAAGGCCTGGGCATCGGTTTCCAGGCCGCGCCACAGGCCGTGGCTGGCATCGGTCAGCGGCAGGTAGCCGTCGAGCTGGCGGTCGATCTGGTACAGGGCCTGCAGGCGCTGCACTTCGGCCGCCCAGCGCTCGCCGCCATGGCCTTCGGCCACGGCCTCCAGTCCGTCGAGCGAGAAGGATTTCTGCGCACGCGCGGCCAGCAGGGCCGCATTGGCCTTCAGGGCGCTGCGCGCATGGTCGGTGCGCGTGCGGTGTCCGGCCCACAGGCCGTCGGCTGCGGCGCCGGGCTGGATCTGGTCCAGTTCCTCGCGCAGACCCCGGATGCGCACCAGGGCGGCCAGGTCATCGGCCACGCGCGGCTCGCCCGCGCCTTCGATGGTGGCCTCCAGCGCCGCGCGCACCTTGCGCCGGCCCAGCCAGGACAGCGGCCACAAGGACTTGCCGGCCCTGGCCCATTCGCGCTGCAGCTGCGAGACATTGAGCTGGCCCACGCCCGCGCCGTACTTGACGGACAGGCCCTGGCGCAGCGCCGCGATCTCGTCGATGCACTGCAGGCCGCGCTCCAGCTCGTCGCCCAGGGCCACGGGCCAGGGGGTGCCCAGCCCGGCCTGCAGGCGCCGGCGCTGCGCCAGCAGGTCCAGCGCCTGGGCCAGGCGCGTCTGCAGCTCGGCCGGCCAGGGCGCCGGAATCTGTGCGGACAGATCACCGTGCTGCGCCAGCAGCTGCAGGCCCGATTGCAGGGATTCGCCAATGCGCGCGCCGTCAGGCAGCACGCAGAAAGCCAGGTTGCGGCCTGCGGCCGCAGGCAGCGCGCGCGCGATCACACCCAGCGCCGAGCGCGCCTGGCGTCCCAGCGCCGGCCACTCGATGCGCAGCAGCCGGCCCAGCTGCTGCGCCGCCTCGGCAAAGCCCTGGCCTGCATCGTGCAGCGCCTGGGCGGCATCCACCATCTGCTGCTGCCAGCGCACGGACCAGTCGCTGGCCTGCACCGTGGCCAGCGGCCCGTCCTTCAGATGCTGCGCGCCCACGGCCTGGGCATTGGCCTGCAGGCGGCCCGCAGTCTCGCGCAAAAGGGCCAGGCCCGCTTCGTCATGGGCCTGGGGCGTGGGCCAGTGAAATCCCAGGCGCGGCAGCGCCTCGCCACCGGCCACGGCGCCAATGGCGCGGTAGATGGTCCAGCCGTTGGCGTGGCGCCGGTGCAGGCGCTCCACATAGGCCGACAGCTGCTCGCGCAGGCGGCCGAGCTGGCTGGCCTTGGCGGCCCAGGCCTCGGCATCCACCTGGCCATGCGAGTCCCAGGATTTCTGCAGCTGGCCCAGCACGTCGAGCTTGCGGCTCTTGTTGGAGTGCAGCTCCAGGCAGAACTCGCCCAGGCCCACTTCGCGCAGGCGGCGGTAGACCACGTCCAGCGCGGCGATTTTCTCGGCCACGAAGAGCACGCGCTTGTCCTCGGCCAGGCACTGCGCGATCAGGTTGGCAATGGTCTGGCTCTTGCCCGTGCCCGGCGGGCCGATGAGTACGAAGTCCTTGCCGCGCGCAGCGGCCATCACGGCCGACAGCTGCGATGAATCGGCCGGCAGCGGGCTGAAGACCTGCTGCGGCGCGAACTCCTGGTCCAGCCGCCGCGTGTCGGGAAAGGTGATCTCCGAGCGATAGGGCTCGCGCGGCGTGTCGATCAGGTGGGCGACCACGGGCGAGCTGCGCAGCTGGTCGGCGCGCTCGGCCAGGTCCTTCCACATCAGGTATTTGGCGAAGGAGAACATGGACAGCACCACGTCCTCGCTGACCTCCCAGCCGCGCACGTCCTTGATCGCCTCGCGCACGCGGGCCCAGATGCCGGTGATGTCCAGCCCGGCCTCGTCGCGCGGCAGGTCGCCTGCGGGCACGCCCAGCTCCAGCTGGAAGTCCTGGCGCAGCATCTCGACCAGCGTGGGATTGAAGCGCGGCTCGTCCTCATGCGCCTGCAGCGTGAAGCCAGAGCGCGCGCTCTTGCGCTCCAGCGTGACGGGCAGCAGGATCAGCGGCGCGCGCACGCGCACATCGGGCTTGTCGGGCCGGCTCCAGACCAGAAAGCCCAGGGCCACGAACAAGGTGTTGGCGCCGCCTTCCTGCAGCGCGTTGCGCGCGCCGCGGAACAGCTCCACAAAGCGGCTGTCCAGCTCCAGCGGCTCCAGGTCGATGAAGACCTCGCGCCGATGCAGCGCCTCTTCGGCGTGCGCGCCGCGCAGGTCTTCCAGGCTGCGCGCCTCGTGCAATGGCTGGCTGCGCGGGTCCTTGCCCTGCATGAGCTCGGGGCTGGGCAGCAGCTTGAGCACCTGGCCCCGGGCCAGCGTGTCCTCCAGCGCGGGCGCGGCCACCTGCAGCAGCAGCGATTTCTTGCCGGGCTTGAAGTTGAGCAGCGCATTGCGCAGCGACAGGTCCAGCAGCCGGCGCTGCCAGCGCGCCAGCCTGTCCTTGGGATCGAGTTGGGAGGTGGGCACTTCGCGTGCCTGCGCCTGCGCCAGGAGTTCGGGCGGCGGCTCCACGGTGAGCCGTGGCTCGACCTGGCCTTCGCCCGCCTCGGGCGCGGCGTCCTGCGGCTGAGCCAGCGCCAGCGGGCGGATGCGCTGCATGCGCGCGCGCCGCACGTCCACCAGCAGCTCGAACTGGTCCTCGTGCTCTTCGGCCAGCTGGCGCGCGCCCTGGGCAATGGCCTGGCTGAAGGCCACGGCCTGGCCTTGCGCGGCCAGCGTGGTCTCGAAGACCACCAGCTCCTGCAGCTTGAGCCGCTTGCGCACGGCCGTGATGTCATCGACCACGGCGGTCGAGAATTCCTGCCTGCCCAGCCACAGGCCCACGAAGGCATGGCCGCGCGTGAAAACCAGCAGCGGGTTCAGGTGCGCCTGCTCCAGGCAGGAGGCGAACAGCAGCGTCAGGTCCAGGCAGGTGGCCAGGCCCGCATCCAGCACCTGGGTCGCGCCGCGTATCTTCTGGCCCGCATGCTCGAAGCTGGCCGGCGGCAGCGCGTAGTTGAGTTTCTTCTGGAGCACGGAAGTCCAGATGGCCGAGGCCAGTTCCCAGGCCCGCTGCGGCCCCTGTTCATAGCCGTTGATGGCGCCGGACTTGCCCGCCGCCTCCAGCGCCTGCGCCGCGCCCTTGAGGATGCGGTCCACGGCCGGGTCGTTGGGTTGCACGAAGGCCGTCACCATCTCGGGCAAATGCCCCAGGCCGCCCCACTGGTTGCGGGCCAGCAGTTCCAGCGGGTGTTCGTGCCGGGCCAGCACCGTCTCTGCCGGCTGGCCGCTGCGCAGCTCCAGCCGCAGCACGGCAGGCTCGGCCTCGGTCAGGCGCGAGAGCAAGGCGCCGTCCAGCGCCACATCCAGGTCGGTCAGCGCATAGGTGCTGTGCGCGGCCACCGACTCCAGGCGCC
>NZ_JACVUR010000041.1:0-54023 GCF_016516495.1 Delftia sp. S65 | reverse complement strand
ACCCGCTAGTACCTGAAACTAGTGCGTCTACCAATTCCGCCACCTGGGCATCTCAGGAAAGATTTAGATTGTATACCAAGAAAATGAACCCTCACGCCAAAAGCGCCGATGTGAACGACGAAATCGAGGGCAGTGTGCAGGGGCACCGCGACGGACATGGCTTCGTCATCCGCGATGACGGCGAAGGCGACATCTTCCTCCCCCCCAATGAAATGCGTGCCGTGCTGCACAAGGACCGCGTGAAGGTCCGCATCGTGCGCCAGGACCGCCGCGGCCGGCCTGAAGGCCGTGTGGTCGAGATCATCGAGCGCCCTGCGCACAACATCATTGGCCGCTTCTTGCAGGAAAGCGGTGTGTGGCTGGTGGCGCCCGAGGACAAGCGCTACGGCCAGGACATCCTGATCCCCGCCAATGCGACAGGATCGGCCAAGATCGGCCAAGTGGTGGTGGTGGAGCTGACCGAGGCGCCTGCGCTGTTCGGCCAGCCCGTGGGACGCATCATCGAAGTGCTCGGTGAAGTCGATGATCCCGGCATGGAGATCGAGATCGCGGTGCGCAAGTACGGCGTCCCGCATGTGTTTTCCGATGCCTGCCTGGCGCAGGCCAAGGCGCTGCCGGACAGGGTGCGGCCTGCCGACTGCAAGAAGCGCATCGACCTGACCGATGTGCCCCTGGTGACCATCGATGGCGAGGACGCGCGCGATTTCGACGATGCCGTCTACTGCGAGCCCGCCAAGGTCGGGCGCAGCAAGGGCTGGCGCCTGCTGGTGGCGATTGCCGATGTGAGCCACTACGTGACCACGGGCAGCGCCATCGACATCGATGCCTATGACCGCGCCACCAGCGTCTATTTCCCGCGCCGCGTGATCCCCATGCTGCCCGAGAAGCTGAGCAATGGCCTGTGCTCGCTCAACCCCGATGTGGACCGCCTGTGCATGGTCTGCGACATGCTGATCACCGCCAAGGGCGAGATCCATGCCTATCAGTTCTATCCGGCGGTGATGCACAGCCATGCGCGCTTCACCTATACCGAGGTGGCGGCCATCCTGGCCAATACGCGCGGCCCGGAGGCTGCCCGGCGCTCGGAGCGCGTGGGTGACTTGCTCAATCTTCATGGCGTCTACCAGGCGCTGCTCAAGTCGCGCGAGGCGCGCGGCGCCGTGGACTTCGAGACCACGGAGACGCAGATCGTCTGTGACGAGAACGGCCGCATCGAGAAGATCGTGCCGCGCACGCGCAACGAGGCGCACAAGCTGATCGAGGAGGCCATGCTGGCCGCCAATGTCTGCAGTGCGGACTTCATCGAGCAAAGCGGTCGCGTCGGCCTGTTCCGCGTGCACGACAAGCCCTCGCTGGAAAAGCAGGACATTCTGCGCAACTATCTGAAGGCCATGGGTGTCGGTGTGGCGCTGAGCGAGAACCCGGCCACGTCCGAGTTCCAGGCCATTGCCAACGCCACCAAGGACCGTCCCGACTCCCAGCAGATCCACACCATGCTGCTGCGCTCGATGATGCAGGCCTTCTACACGCCCGAGAATTCGGGCCACTTCGGCCTGGCATTCGACGCCTATACGCACTTCACCAGCCCGATCCGCCGCTATCCCGATTTGCTGGTGCACCGCGTGATCAAGGCCGAGCTCGAAGGCACGCACTATCGCCTGCCCGAGCTGCCCACCCCCGGAGAAGCCGAGGCCAAGCTGGCCAAGCGTCTGGCATCACGCGTCAGTCCACCCGGCCAGAAGCCGCGCAAGCGCGCGCCCGCTGCCGAGGTCCAGGCCTGGGAAGCCGCCGGCCTGCACTGCAGTGCCAACGAGCGCCGCGCCGACGAGGCCAGTCGCGATGTCGAAGCCTGGCTCAAGTGCAAGTACATGCGCGAGCATCTGGGCGAGGAGTTCGGCGGCATGGTCTCTGCGGTGACCACCTTCGGCATCTTCGTCACGCTCGACGCCATGTATGTGGAGGGGTTGGTCCACATCACCGAGCTGGGCGGCGACTATTTCCGCTTTGACGAGGCGCGCCAGGAACTGCGCGGCGAGCGCTCGGGAATTCGCTATGGCATCGGCACGCGGCTGCGCGTGCAGGTCAGCCGCGTGGACCTGGATGGCCGGCGCATCGATTTCCGCCTGGTGCGCGATGGCGAAGAGCAGCCGGCCTCGGGCCGGCCCGGCAGGACGCCGGCGCGCACGGAAACCCATCAGGGCGAAAAATGGGGCCGTCGCGATGCCAAGGAAAAACGGGCGCAGCGCAACTCGGGAGGCTCCGGCGGTGCAAGGCCTGAGTCTGATGCAGCGACGTCGGCCGGCAAGCAGGGGCGCAAGGCGTCTAAAAAGGCCATGGTCAAAGGGGTGAACCTGGCCGCGCTGGAAGCTGAATATGCGAATGCCCAGCCGCGCCCGGCCACCACGGCGCGGCAGAGCGACATGAGCGAGGCGGTTGCGGAACCATCATCCGCTGGCTCCGCTGCGCGACCCCGCAGAGGCCGGGCGTCCGAGGCGCGCAAGTCCGAGGCACGCAAGCCTGCGGCCACGGATGCTGCTGCCCACGGCCTGCCGCAGCTGCCTCCACCGTCGCCGGTGCAGGCGCTGCGCGCCTTGGGCAAGAAGGCCTTGGGTGCCGTCAAGTCCAAGGTGACGGGCAACACATCCAAGCCCCGGCGCAAGTCCTGAGGGTTTTTATGCTCCGAGCTGCTGGGCCAGTGCGCTGGCGCTGAACGGGATGTGCGCAGGCCAATTGTCTGCTGCAAATCCATGGCGCCAGGCCGCCAGGGCTGCTGCCTGCGTGGGCTCCAGGTCCTGGGCCCACAGTGCAGCAATCAGCCCGGCGAGCACATCGCCGGTTCCTCCGGTCGACAGGCGGGCGTTTCCCGTGGGATTGATCCAGCAAGGCAGTGCATCGCTCTCTTCCTGGGGGCCGGCGATCACGGTGCCGGAGCCTTTGAGCAGCGCGGTGCAGTCGAAGCGTTGCGCGAGCTGCCTGGCGGCGTGCAGCCGCTGTGCCTGGACCTGTGCGGTGTTCGTCTTCAGCAGGCGGGCGGCCTCCAGCGGGTGGGGCGTCAGCACCGTGTGCAGGTCGCGCTGGCGGCGCTCTTTCAAGAGCGAGGCCAGCGATTCATCTTCGGCAATGGCATTCAGTGCGTCTGCGTCCAGCACCAGCCTGGGGGCTTGTTCCAGTATCTGGGGCAGCCATGCGCGCACCGCCACGCCGCCCCCGCATCCGCAGGCCACGGTGGTGCTGCGCCAGTCCTGCGCTTCAGGGCTGCGCAGCATGATTTCGGGCCAGGGCGCGGTGGCCTGGCCTGACCCGGCCGAGGCATCGAGCAGGGCGAGCATCACGCGCCCCGCGCCACCATGCAGCGCGGCCAGGGCAGCCAGCCAGGCGGCGCCGGTCATGGAAAGGCCGCGCTGTCCCAGCCCCTCTCCGCCAAGAATGGCCACGTCGCCAAAGCTTCCCTTGTGGCTGGCATGCGGGCGCGGGGTGCTGGCGCCTGGTGAAAACAGTTGTGCGCAGGGCAGGGGAGTGAGGATTGGCCCGCCTTTCGCCAGTCCCGTGTCCAGGTCATCCCACCATATCTGGCCGCAGGCATCGCGGCCACCTCCTGTGAACAGTCCGGGCTGCAGCGTCAGCAGCGCCAGTGTGTGCCGTGCGCTGGCCGGGGCGTTCGGGGGTGCGAATCCAGGCAGGTACTGCCCGGTGTCGGCATCCAGTCCGGAGGCTATGTCCGCGCAAAGGACCGGGCTGGTGCTGGACTGCAGGCTGCGCAGCAGAGTGAGCAGGCGCTCATTCGTGCCGGTGCGTGGGCTTACGGCGTCTGGCTGGCGCAGGCCGATGCCCAGCAATGCGTCAATGCACAAGTCCTGTGGCCCCATGTCGGCGGGCATGTGCTCGGTCCATTGCACGCCGGCTTCGCGGGCGGCGTCCCAGGCGGCGCGTGCATCGTCTGGCATGTGGGCGCGTTCGCGCACGCAGCTGACCAGAATGCGGCAACTGCGGGCCTTTTCTGGCGCCGCATTCAGGCTTTGTTGCAGCCAGGCGGCTGCCTGCAAACCATCGCCGCCGTTGTTGCCGGGGCCACAGGCTATCCAGATGCAGCGTGCATGGGGAGCGATGGCGCGTGCCAGGCGTGCCAGGCCCGCACCAGCGCGTTGCATGAGGCTGTGCGCGGGCAGTCTGGCTGCCGCCTGCTGTTCCAGGGTGCGAGTGGCCGCCGTATCAAACAGCGGCAAGGCGGTGGATGTGGGAATGCGCAGCATGGACCGAGCATAGCGGTCCGCCGCCGGGTGGCGGACGGGTGGCGATCAGCCGAAGCGGCGCGGGTCGAGCAGTGCGCTGTCCAGGAAGCTGGCGCGGTTGTCCATCAGGTCGCTCAGCATGCTTGCGCACCCCTGCGCGATGGCGGCGCCGCAGCTGCCGTGTCCCAGGTTGAGCCAGATGCCGGGCAGTCCGCTGGCGCCCACCAGCGGCAGCCCATCGGCCGTACACATGCGCGTGCCATGCCAGATCTGCACGCCCGAGGCCAGCACCGCGCTGCCGGGAAAAACCATGTTGAGGCGGTGATACATGCGCTGCAGCGTGGCCTCATGCATGGGGCTGCGGCGGCCCAGCTCCGCGCCGGCCACGATGCGCATGCGCTGGCCCAGGCGGACCAGGGTCATCTGCTCACTCCAGTCCACGATGGCGTGGCGGGGTGCATAACCTTGTTCGCGCAAAGGGGCGCTGACGCCATAGCCGTGCAGGGCGATCATGGGTGGGCGCAGGCCCAGCGGCGTGAGCAGGTTCGCGGCCTCGGCGCCGGCGCAGACGACGATGGCGTCGTGCGAACGGGGGGTGTCTTCGCCCAGCAACTGCAGGCGTGCGGTGCGCCCGGCGCCGCCGGGCTGCAATCTCTGCACCAGGCGCTGCGTCTCGAATCGTGCTCCTGCCGACTGCGCTGCCTGGCGGTACATCAGCGTGGCAAGGCGGCCATTGGCTGCGCCTGCCTGTGGAAAATACAGGGCGCCTGCGAGCGTGGTTTCCTCGCCCAGGGCGGGTTCGCGCAGCCGGGTCTGGGCGGCATCCAGTGCCTCGCAGCGCGTGCCGGCCTCGGCCAGTGCGTCCAGCGCAGGCTTGAGTTGTTCGTGCTCGGCCTCGCTGCCCAGCAGCACCAGGCTTCCGGCGACATATTCCGGGTCAAACTCCCATTGCCGCCACAGCGATTGCTGGAACTGCTGGCTGCGCTGGGTGAGCGCCTCCAGCGCTGCCATGGCGGCTGTGGGCACGTTGCCTTTGCGCAGTTGCCGTCCGGCCTGGCGCCATTGCCATAGCCAGCGCAGCTGGGCTGCGAGGTTTCCAGAGCCCAGTCGCGGCAGGGCCTGCCGGCCGGGAAGGGCGGGGGAGCGTTCGGCGGTCGAAAGGCCGGGGACGCTCCAGGGCTGGAGCAGGCTGGGGCCCAGCCAGCCGGCATGTCCGAAGCTGGCTTCTTCGGCTGCGGTGCCGTGACGCTCGTAGACGGTGACCTCGTGGCCGGCCTGTGCCAGTGCGTGGGCTGTCGCAACGCCAATGCTGCCGGCGCCCACAATCGCGATGTTCATTTTTGGGTGGAATCTGCTGAAGTGCCCGGATTATCAAGCGGATGCAGCTATCACTACAGGAGTGTGTGCATGTTGTGCAACTGCCGCGGCCGTGAGGGGTGGTGAGCGCGCTTTGAGAGCTAAGCCTCGGTTGAGGGGTGGCGTGTGCTAGAATCTTGCGGCTTTGCTAGGGGTTCCCCCTGATTTTCTCCGCGATTGCCGGGGGTCAGGTGAAAGCTTTTGGGTGCGGGGTGTTCGTCAAGAACGCCTGCCCATGCTTGGGGATCCTGCGCAAAGTCAATCGCAAACCAGTCCCTTCAAGGTGTTGCGCCCTGTGTTTCAGGGGGCAATTGTCGGGCTGGATTTTAGACCTAACCTTTGAGGTATTCATATGTCCGTCACTATGCGCGAGATGCTGGAAGCAGGCGTCCACTTCGGTCACCAGACCCGTTTCTGGAACCCCAAGATGGCCCCCTTCATCTTCGGTCACCGCAACAAGATCCACATCATCAACCTGGAAAAGTCGCTGCCGATGTTCCAGGACGCCCAGAAGTTCGTCAAGCAACTGGCGTCCAACGGCGGCACGATCCTGATGGTCGGCACCAAGCGCCAAGCCCGCGAGATGGTGGCTGCAGAAGCCCAGCGCGCTGGCGTGCCCTTCGTTGACCAGCGTTGGCTGGGCGGCATGCTGACCAACTTCAAGACCGTCAAGACGTCCATCAAGCGTCTGAAGGAAATGAAGGCCCAGCAAGAAGCCGGCCTGGAAGCCATGAGCAAGAAGGAACAGCTGATGTTCGTTCGCGAACTGGAAAAGCTGGAAAAGGACATTGGCGGCATCCAGGACATGAACAGCCTGCCCGACGCCATCTTCGTGATCGACGTGGGCTTCCACAAGATCGCCGTGGCCGAAGCCAAGAAGCTGGGCATCCCCCTGGTTGGCGTGGTTGACTCCAACCACAACCCCGAAGGCATCGACTATGTCATCCCCGGTAACGACGACTCTGCCAAGGCTGTGCAACTGTACGCCCAAGGCATCGCCGACGCGATCCTGGAAGGCCGCGCTGCTGCACTGACCGACGTGGTCAAGGCTGCATCCGGCGAGAGCGGTGACGAGTTCGTGGAAGTGGAAGAATCCGCTGCCTGATTGAGCTTGTCCGGCTGAGCGACCTCGTCGCTGAATAAGAAGCGGGGCTCAGGGTAGCCCCGTTTTTTTAGCCGAAATCCTGTAACGAATCGAACTGACATTGGAGAAATACGATGGCTGCAATTACCGCAAGCATGGTGGCTGAACTGCGCGCAAAGACTGACGCGCCCATGATGGAATGCAAGAAGGCCCTGACCGAAGCCGAGGGCGATCTGGTCAAGGCCGAAGAGCTGCTGCGCGTCAAGCTGGGCACCAAGGCTGGCAAGGCTGCCTCGCGCGTGACCGCCGAAGGCGTGATCACCGCCTTCATCGATGGCAACAAGGGTGCCATGATCGAAGTCAACAGCGAAACCGACTTCGTGTCCAAGAACGACAGCTTCATCGCGATGGCCAATGCCGCCGCCAAGCTGGTCGCCGAGCAAAACCCCGCTGACGTGGCCGCGCTGAGCGCCCTGGCCTATGAGCAGGACGGTTTCGGCCCCACCCTGGAAGACGTGCGCAAGGGCCTGATCGGCAAGATCGGCGAGAACATGTCCTTCCGCCGCTTCAAGCGTTTCGACGGCACCAGCCTGGCTTCGTACCTGCACGGTTCGCGCATCGGCGTGATCGTCGAGTTCGAAGGCGATGCAACCGCTGCCAAGGACGTCGCCATGCACGTGGCCGCCATGAAGCCTGTGTCCGTGACCAGCGCTGACGTGCCTGCCGAGCTGATCGAAAAGGAACGCACCGTTGCTGCCGCCAAGGCTGCCGAATCCGGCAAGCCTGCCGAGATCGTCGCCAAGATGGTCGAAGGCTCGGTTCAGAAGTACCTGAAGGAAGTCTCGCTGGCCGACCAAGTCTTCGTGAAGGCTGCCGACGGCAAGCAGACCGTGGCCCAGATGCTCAAGGCCGCCAACACCAACGTCAAGGGCTTCACCCTGTACGTGGTCGGCGAAGGCATCGAAAAGAAGGTTGACGACTTCGCTGCCGAAGTGGCTGCCCAAGTGGCCGCTGCCAAGGCCGGCGCCTGATTCGTCTGAGCGCCTGAACCGTTCCCTTCACCATCCACCACCATCCACCTTTCGGAGAAACACCATGTCCAACGCCGCACCGGCCCACAAGCGCATCCTGCTCAAGCTGTCCGGTGAGGCGCTCATGGGCGACGACTCGTTCGGCATCAACCGTGCCACCATCGAGCGCATGGTCTCCGAAATCGCCGAAGTCACCCGCGTGGGTGTCCAGGTGGCCGTGGTGATCGGTGGAGGGAATATTTTCCGTGGCGTGGCTGGTGGTTCGGTCGGAATGGACCGCGCCACCGCCGACTACATGGGCATGCTGGCCACCGTGATGAATGCCCTGGCCCTGGCCGATGCCATGGACAAGCAGGGCCTCATCGCCCGTGTCATGTCGGCCATTGCCATCGAGCAGGTCGTGGAGCCCTATGTGCGCCCCAAGGCCCTGCAGTATCTCGAAGAGGGCAAGGTGGTGGTGTTCGCCGCCGGCACCGGCAACCCGTTCTTCACGACCGATACGGCCGCGGCACTGCGCGGCGCGGAGATCGGTGCCGAAGTGGTGCTCAAGGCCACCAAGGTCGATGGTGTATACACCGACGACCCGATGAAGAATCCCAACGCGACCCGCTATCACAAGCTGGCTTTCGACGAGGCCATTTCGCGCAACCTGGGCATCATGGACGCCACTGCCTTTGCGCTGTGCCGCGATCAGAAGCTGCCGATCCGGGTGTTCTCCATCATCAAGCCCGGCGCGCTCAAGCGCGTGGTCATGGGCGAGGATGAGGGCACGCTGGTGTACGCTTGAGCGTTTTGATCCCGCGTTTCACAGCTCTTCAAGGAACAAGAACATGACGATTGCAGACATCAAGAAGACCACCGAGTCCAAGATGGGCCAGTCCATCGAAGCGCTCAAGAACAATCTTGCGCGTGTGCGTACCGGCCGTGCCAACCCCTCGCTGCTGGACTCCATCCATGTGGATTACTACGGCTCCATGGTGCCGCTGTCCCAGGTGGCCAACGTGAACCTGCTCGACGCGCGCACCATCAGCGTGCAGCCCTGGGAAAAGAGCATGTCCGCCAAGGTGGAGAAGGCCATTCGCGAAAGCGATCTGGGCCTGAACCCTGCCTCGCTGGGCGATCTGATCCGCGTGCCCATGCCTCCGATGAGCGAGGAACGCCGCAAGGAAATGACCAAGCTGGCCCGCAACGAAGGCGAAGCTTCCAAGATCGCCGTGCGCAACCTGCGCCGCGACGCCAACGAAGCCGTCAAGAAGCTGGTCAAGGACAAGGAAGCCTCGGAAGACGACCAAAAGCGTTGCGAAGCCGATGTCCAGAAGATGACCGACAAGCACATCACCGAGATCGACGCGCTGGTGGCTGCCAAGGAACAAGACATCATGGCGGTCTGAGGCGTTCTGCCTCGCTTGCCTCAGGGCCCGTACCTTTGACAAACCAAGACTCCGGCGCGGTGCCGCGCCATATTGCCGTCATCATGGATGGCAATGGACGCTGGGCCAATCGCCGCTTTCTGCCGCGACTGGCCGGCCACAAGCAGGGCGTGGAATCGCTGCGCCGCTGTGCCCGCGCCTGCGTCCAGCGCGGCGTGCAGGTCCTGACCGTCTTCGCTTTCTCTTCCGAGAACTGGAACCGCCCCGAAGAGGAGGTTTCCGGTCTCATGGGCCTGCTGGCCAATGCCCTTGCCAAGGAAGTGCAGCAACTGAGCCGCGATGGCGTGCGTCTGCACTTCATCGGCGACCGCAGTGGCCTGAGCGAGAAAGTGTGCGCAGGCCTGGCCCAGGCCGAGCAGGTCACGGCACACAACAACCGCCTGGTGCTCAATGTCTGCTTCAACTACGGCGGGCGCTGGGACATTGCCCAGGCCGCAGCCCGGCTGGCAGAGCAGGGCGAGCCCATCACTCCGCAGAGCCTGGACCGTGCACTCGCGCTGTCCCATGTGCCCGACCCGGACCTGCTGATCCGCACTGGCGGGGAGATGCGCATCAGCAACTTCCTGTTGTGGCAGGCCGCGTATTCAGAGCTCTTCTTCAGTGCCAGCCTGTGGCCTGATTTCGACGAGGCCTGCCTGGACGAGGCCATTGCCGCCTTCACTTCGCGCGAGCGGCGCTTCGGCCAGACCTCCGCGCAAGTACACCAATCACAATCGAAGTCGTCCCATCAACAGACGACCTGAACAAGGGGGAGCCATGCTCAAGCAGCGAGTCATCACCGCCCTGATCCTGCTGGCCATCTTGCTGCCTGCGCTGTTCTATCCGACGGGCGTTCCGTTCGCCGTGGTGGTGCTCGTGCTCATGGCAGCGGGTGCCTGGGAATGGGGCCGTCTCAACGGCTTTGGCTCCGCTGGTGCCATCGGCATAGGTGCCATCTGCACGGCGATGTGCGTGGGGACCTGGGCCGCGGGCTGGCTGGAGCGTCCCCTGACCGCGGTCTGGGTGGTCGCTGGCTCCGCCTGGGTGCTGGGCGGCGCGGCACTGCTGCGCGCAGGCGTGGCCGGCTGGCCGCGCATTGCAGGGCCTGTGCGACTGGTTGGCGGAGTGCTGGCCCTGTGGCTGGCCTGGGTGGCCGTGGTGCAGGCGCGCATGATGGGCATCAATTTCCTGCTGTCGGTGCTGGTGCTGGTCTGGGTGGCCGATGTCTTTGCCTATTTCGCAGGCCGGACCCTGGGCCTGAAATTCACCAAGTCCAAGCTCGCGCCGTCCATCAGTCCCGGCAAGAGCTGGGAAGGCGTGTGGGGCGGCATGGCCGGCGTGCTGGTGCTGGCCTTGGCCTGGGTCTGGGCGGACCGCCACTACGCGGTGGCCGTGCCCAGTTTCTATTCGTTGCTGTTGGCGCGCGGGGCCTGGTTCCTGCTGCTGGCGGTTGTGTTCATGGCCGCGATGAGCGTGGTCGGCGATCTGGTCGAATCCCTGGTCAAGCGCAGCGTGGGCGTCAAGGACAGCAGTGGTCTGCTGCCCGGCCATGGCGGCGTGCTTGACCGCGTCGATGCCCTGCTGCCGACCCTGCCGCTGGCCATGATGCTTTCCTCTTTCGCGCATTCATGAAGCAGAAAATCACCGTCCTGGGCTCCACGGGCTCCATCGGTACCAATACGCTGGACGTGGTGGCGCGCCACCGCGAGCACTACGAGGTCTTTGCACTCAGCGCGGCCACGCAAGTGGACCTGATGCTGCGCCAGTGTGCCGAATTCAAGCCCGCCTATGCCGTCATGGCCAGCGCGCCACACGCGAAGCTGCTGGCTGAGCAGCTGCGCAGCAATGGATTGGCGACCGAAGTGCTGCAGTCGCCAGACGCGCTGGAGCAGATCGCCTCGCATCCCGAGGTCGATGCCGTCATGGCGGCCATCGTCGGTGCGGCGGGCCTTGCGCCTTGTCTGGCGGCCGCGCGCGCGGGCAAGCGCCTGCTGCTGGCCAACAAGGAGGCTCTGGTCGTTGGCGGCGCATTGTTCATGGACACGGTCAAGCGCCACGGCGCGACCCTGCTGCCCATAGACAGCGAGCATTCGGCCATTTTCCAGTGCCTGCCGGAAGACCGAGCCAGCTGGCCCGATCGCGTGGACAGTCTGCTGCTCACGGCGTCGGGCGGACCCTTTCGCCTGCGCGATCCGGCCACCTTGTCCGAGATCACGCCGGAGCAGGCCTGCGCGCACCCGAACTTCTCCATGGGGCGCAAGATCTCCGTAGACTCGGCGACCATGATGAACAAGGCGCTGGAGGTCATCGAGGCACGCTGGCTGTTCGACATGGCTCCCGACAAGATCAAGGTCGTCATCCACCCGCAGCAGATCGTGCACTCCATGGTGCAGTTCAAGGATGCCTCGGTGCTGGCACAACTGGGCACGCCCGACATGCGCGTGCCCATCGCCTGCGGCCTGGCCTGGCCACGGCGCATCGCCAGCGGCGCAGCGCCCCTGGATTTCGCGAAGCTGTCGGCCCTGACCTTTGAAGAGGCGGATGCCGTGCGCTTTCCGGGCCTGCATCTTTCCTGGCAGGCGCTGCTCGCCAGCGAGGGAACTACGGCCGTTCTCAATGCTTCCAATGAAGTCGCCGTTGCCGCCTTCCTGGAGCGACGCCTGGCATTTGACCGTATCCACGCTGTGAATTTGCGCACTCTCGAAACCTTGCTGCCGCCTACACTGGGCAGCCTGGACGATCTGCTGGCCCTGGACGCCCAGGCCCGCGAAATCGCGCACACCGTGGCGCGGCAGTGGCAACTGTAATGCCGGCTTCGCGGGCCAGACCGGGTTTCTCGGGGGGCCTGCGGCGGTATCCAGGTGCGCATTGGATTCAAAGGAGTATCAATTGTTGCTGACCGTAGTTGCATTCGTGGTCGCGCTGGGCGTGCTGATTGCCGTCCACGAGTGGGGCCACTACCGCGTCGCTGTGGCCTGCGGCGTGAAGGTGCTTCGGTTTTCCGTCGGCTTCGGTCGCCCCATCCTGCGCTGGAAGCGCAAAGGTTCGGACACGGAATTCGTCATCGGTGCACTGCCGCTTGGCGGCTATGTGCGCATGCTCGACGAGCGTGAGGGCGAAGTTCCGGCCGATCAGCGCCATCTGGCATTCAACACCCAGCCGCTGCGGTCACGTGCGGCCATCGTGGCGGCAGGCCCGGTGGCCAATCTCGTGCTGGCCATTGCGCTGCTGGCCATCGTCAATTGGATGGGCATGCAGGAGCCCGTGGCGCGATTGGCCACGCCGCCGGCGGGCACGGTGCTGCAGATGGCGGGCGTGCAGGGCGGTGATCGCGTGCTGCGCATCGCCTTGGGCGACCAGGAGTGGGAAGAGGTCCGCTCCATCAATGATCTGCGCTGGACACTGACGCGCGCCGCGCTCGATGACGAGTCGGTGCGCATGGAAGTGCTCCAGGGCCGGCGCACCGCTCCGTCCGAACTGCGGCTGGCGCTGGCCGGGCAGGTGCAGGGCGAGCCCGATGCCGCCTTCTTCGAGCGCCTGGGCCTGCTGGGGCCCTGGACGCAGCCCGTGCTGGACAAGGTGATTGCCGGTGGTGCCGCCGAAAAGGCCGGCTTGCGCCAGGGCGACCTGGTGCTGCGCGTGGGCAGCACCCCAGTGGATGACGGCACCCAACTGCGCAATCTCATCCGCAAGATGGGTGCATCGGGCCAGGTCCAGCAGCAGGTCTGGCTCGTGGAGCGCGATGGCAGGCAACTGCAGATCCCCGTGCTGCCCGATCTGGGCCGCTCGGAAGATGGCAAGGAGAGCATTGCCCGCATCAGTGCCTACATCGGCAGCGCTCCCGAGATGGCTCTGGTGCAGCGCGGTCCGCTGGAAGGCCTGTGGGCTGGCGTGCAGCGCACCTGGGAGCTGTCGTCGCTGACGCTGCGCATGATGGGCCGCATGGTGATAGGTGAGGCATCGCTCAAGAACATCAGCGGCCCCTTGACCATTGCCGACTATGCAGGGCGTTCGGCCAGCATGGGCCTGGTTCAATATCTTTCGTTCCTGGCGCTGATAAGCATCAGCCTGGGGGTTCTCAACTTGCTCCCCCTGCCGGTGCTCGATGGCGGGCACCTGATGTATTATCTTTGGGAGGGCGTGACTGGCCGAAGCGTGTCGGAAGTCTGGGCCGGACGCTTGCAGCGTGCAGGTGTGGCGGTTTTGATGATGATGATGTCCGTCGCCTTTTTCAACGATATCAACCGGCTTTGGGGCTAACTTTTCAGCCGTTTTCGGCAAGCCGCAGCGGCGGCAAATCCATTCATGACTAAACGTATCAATCGCCTGGGCGTGCGCGCTGCATCGACCCTGGCTGCCATGGTTTTGGCTGCCAATGCAGCCTGGGCGCTGGAGCCCTTCCGGGTACAGGACATCCGCATCGAAGGCCTGCAGCGCGTGGAGCCGGGCACGGTCTTCGCATCCATCCCGCTGCGCGTGGGCGACCAGTATGACGATGACAAGGGCGCAGCTGCGATCCGCTCGCTGTTCGCGCTGGGATTGTTCAAGGACATCCGCCTCGAGGCCAATGGCAACGTGCTCGTTGTCGTCGTCGAAGAACGCCCGACCATCGCCGAGGTGAACTTCGCCGGCACCAAGGAGTTCGACAAGGAAACCCTGCAAAAGGCCATGCGCGATGTGGGTCTGGCAGAAGGTCGTCCCTTCGACAAGGCCCTGGCCGACCGTGCCGAGCAGGAGCTCAAGCGCCAGTACATCAACCGCAGCCTTTATGGCGCGGAGGTCGTCACCACGGTCACGCCCATCGAGCGCAACCGCGTCAACCTGACCTTCACGGTGACCGAGGGCGATCCGGCCCGCATCAACGAGATCCACATCGTCGGCAACAAGGCCTTCAGCGAATCCACGCTCAAGGACCTGTTCGATCAGGACACCGGCAACTGGATGAGCTGGTACACCAAGTCGGACCGCTATGCGCGCAACAAGCTCAACGCCGACCTGGAAACGCTGCGCTCGTACTACCTGCAGCGTGGTTACCTGGAGTTCCGTGTGGACTCCACACAGGTGGCCATCTCGCCCGACAAGCAGACCATCTCGCTCACGCTCAACGTCCATGAAGGCGAGCGCTTCGTGGTCTCCGGCGTCAAGCTGGAAGGCAACTACCTGGACCGCGACGACGAATTCAAGTCCCTGGTCAAGATCAAGCCCGGCGAGCCCTACAACGCCGACCAGGTCACGGCGACGACCAAGGCCTTCACCGAGCACTTCGGCAACTTCGGCTTTGCCTTTGCACGCGTCGAGGCCGTGCCGGACATCGACCGTGCAACCAACCGCGTGGCCCTGGTGCTGCACGCCGAGCCTTCTCGCCGCGCCTATGTGCGACGCATCAATCTCAGTGGCAACAACCGCACGCGCGACGAAGTGATCCGCCGCGAATTCCGCCAGTACGAGGCCTCCTGGTATGACGGCGACAAGATCCGCCTGTCGCGCGACCGTGTGGACCGCCTGGGCTTCTTCACCGAGGTCAACGTCGAAACCCAGGAAGTGGCGGGTTCGCCCGACCAGGTGGATCTGGTCATCTCGGTGGCTGAAAAGCCCACGGGTTCGCTGCAACTGGGTGCTGGCTTCTCCAGTGCCGAAAAGGTTTCGCTGTCGTTCGGCATCAAGCAGGAAAACGTGTTCGGCTCGGGCAACTACCTGGGCGTGGACGTGAATACCAGCAAGTACCGCCGCACCATGGTGCTGTCCACCACGGATCCGTACTTCACGGACACGGGCATCTCGCGCACCTACGACCTGTACTACCGCACTGACCGCCCCTACTACGACGATGCGGCCTACAAGATCGTCACCTCGGGCGGCAGCGTGCGCTTTGGCGTGCCCTTCAGCGAGATCGACACCGTGTATTTCGGCGGCGGCGTGGAGCGCTCCGAAATCAAGCCCGGCACCTACCTGCCCCAGGCGTACAAGGACTATGCCGACAAGTACGGCTACTCCAACACCGGCATTCCGCTGACCCTGGGCTGGTCACGCGACAGCCGTGACAGCGCGCTGGCGCCCAACTCCGGTCTCTACCAGCGCCTGAACACCGAGTGGTCGGTGGGTGGCGAGGCCCGCTATGTGCGCGCCAACTACCAGATCCAGCAGTACATCCCTCTGAGCAAGAAGTACACGCTGGCACTGAACGGTGAACTGGGCTACGGCAAGGGCCTCAATGGCCGTCCGTTCCCGCTGTTCAAGAACTTCTTCTCGGGTGGCCTGGGCTCGGTGCGTGGCTTCGAGCAGGGCTCGCTGGGTCCGCGCGACACCAAGGAAAACCTGGCGCTTGGCGGCTCCAAGAAGGTGACCTTGAACGCAGAGTTCATGATTCCCTTCCCCGGTGCCGGCAATGACAGGACTTTGCGTCTTTTTACATTCCTCGATGTGGGCAATGTCTACGGGGCCAACGAGAACTTCGATCTCGGGGAGCTGCGGGCTTCCACGGGCCTGGGCATCAGCTGGATTTCCCCGCTGGGCCCCTTGCGTCTCGCCTTTGCTCAACCCATCCGCAAGCAGACCGGGGATAAAATCCAGCGACTGCAATTCCAAATCGGAACCTCTTTCTAATGAAATCTCTATCTAGCCATTTTTCCCTGGCTGTGCTGCTTGGCGCCATGGCTGTTTCTGCGCATGCTCAAGAGTTCAAGGCCGGCTTTGTGAACACGGACCGCATCTTCCGTGAAGCGTCGACGGCCAAGGCTGCGCAGTCCAAGCTGGAGCAGGAATTCTCCAAGCGTGAGAAGGAACTGGTCGACCAGGGCAATACGCTCAAGAGCGCTTCGGAGAAGTTCGAGCGTGAAGCGCCCACCATGGCCGAAAGCCAGCGCGTCTCCCGTCAGCGTCAGCTGGTGGACCAGGACCGCGAGTTCCAGCGCAAGCGCCGTGAGTTCCAGGAAGACCTGAACTCCCGCAAGAACGAGGAACTGGCACAAGTGCTGGAGCGCGCCAACAAGGTGGTCAAGCAAGTGGCCGAATCCGAGAAGTACGACGTCATCCTCCAGGAGGCCGTCTACATCAACCCCAAGTACGACATCACTGACAAAGTGATCAAGGCGCTGAACGGCGGCGGCAAGTAAGCCAGCGTCCAGGGCTGCATGCCGTGAGCGTATTGTTGGGTCAGATCCTCGATGCACTCGGTGGCGAACTGGTCGGTGGCGAAAGGGAGATGTCCATCTCCCGCATCGCACCGCTGGATTCCGCCGGGGCCGGGGATCTCAGTTTTCTGAGCAACCCCCGCTACCGCCAGCAACTGGCCGCCTCCGAGGCGGCCTGCGTTATTGTGGCGCCCGCCATGCGTGAACTGGCGCAGCAGCGGGGTGCCTGCATCGTGGTCCCTGACCCGTATGCCTACTTCGCCAGGGCCACGCAGTGGTGGAAGCGGAACTGCAGGTCTGTGGCGCCGGCCGGTATTCATCCAAGCGCGGTGGTGCACGAGAGTGCCATCGTTGATGCCTCTGCCACGATCGGCCCGCTCTGCGTGGTTGAAGAGGGTGCCACCATCGGTGCCCACACCGTGCTCAAGTCGCGCGTCACCATTGGCGAGAACTGCCATGTGGGGGCGCGCTGTCTGCTGCATTCCGGCGTGGTGCTGGGAGCGGACGGCTTCGGGTTTGCGCCTGAGAACGGAGCATGGGTGAAGATCGAGCAGCTCGGTGGCGTGCGGATCGGCGACGATGTGGAAATCGGCGCCAATACCTGCATAGACCGCGGAGCGCTGGACGACACGGTGATCGAGGACGGGGTCAAGCTCGACAATCTGATCCAGATCGGTCACAACGTGCACGTCGGCAAGCATACGGCCATGGCCGGTTGCGTGGGGGTGGCCGGCAGCGCGCGCATTGGCGCGCATTGCACCGTGGGAGGCGGCGCCATCGTGCTGGGCCATCTGCAGCTGGCCGACAGGGTGCATATTTCGGCAGCGACGGTAGTGACCCGTTCGCTGACACAATCAGGTGTTTACACGGGCATGTTTCCCGTGGATGAAAACGCCAAATGGGAAAAAAATGCTGCGACGCTGAAGCAGCTGCACTCCATGCGCGATCGCATCAAGGCCCTGGAGCGGCAACTGCAGCAATCGGCGGATCAAGGCCATAACGGAACGCAATGATGGATATTCACGCAATTCTCAAGCAACTGCCCCACCGCTACCCCTTCCTGCTGGTGGACAAGGTCACGGAGCTTGAGCGCAATACACGCATCAAGGCGATCAAGAACGTCACGTTCAACGAGCCCTATTTCATGGGCCATTTCCCAGGCCGTCCCGTCATGCCGGGCGTGCTCATCCTGGAGGCGCTGGCGCAGGCTGCCGGCCTGCTGGCCTTCGATGCCATGGGCCAGGTTCCCGACGAAAACAACATCTACTACTTCGTGGGCATCGACGGTGCGCGCTTCAAGCGCCCCGTGGAGCCGGGCGACCAGCTGGTGCTGGAGATCACCATCGATCGCGTTCGCGGCGGCATCTGGAAGTTCAAGGGCGTGGCCCGCGTCGAGGACGAAGTGGCCTGCGAAGCCGAGCTGATGTGCACCATGCGCAACGTGGGCTGACGGGCGCATGGCTGGCATTGAACGCATCCATCCCACGGCACTGATAGATTCCGCTGCACAGCTGGATTCATCGGTGTCGGTCGGCCCCTATGCCGTCATCGGGCCGCATGTGGAAATCGGCGCCGGCACCACGATTGGCGCGCATTGCGTTGTCGAAGGCCATACCCGCATTGGTTGCGACAACCGGATTTTCCAGTTCGCGTCCCTGGGCGCGCAGCCCCAGGACAAGAAGTACGCAGGCGAGCCCACGCGGCTTGTCATCGGTGACCGCAACACGGTGCGCGAGTTCTGCACCTTCAATGCGGGCACCGTGCAGGACCAGGGTGTCACGGTCATCGGCCATGACAACTGGATCATGGCCTATGTGCATGTGGCCCACGACTGCGTCGTGGGCAGCCACACCATCCTGGCCAACAATGCCACCCTGGCCGGCCACGTGCATGTGGGCGACCATGTGATCCTGGGCGGCCTGACGGGCGTGCACCAGTTCACCAAGGTGGGGGCCCATGCCATGGCGGGCTTTGCCAGCCATATCTCGCAGGATGTGCCGCCCTTCATGATGGTGGATGGCAATCCCCTGTCCGTGCGTGGCTTCAATATCGAAGGCCTGCGCCGGCGCGGATTCGGGCCGCAGCGTATCCAGGCCATCAAGCAGATGCACCGTCTGCTGTATCGCCAGGGGCTGACCCTGGAGGCCGCGCGCGACGCCATCGGAGCGCTGGCTGGCGAGCAGCCCGAGGCCGCTGCCGATGTATCGCTGATGCTGGATTTTCTGGCCGCTTCGACCCGGGGCATTGCGCGCTGATCCGGCGCGCGAAAGGACGGCATGACAGAGAACGCGGCGCCATTGGCGCGCCTGAGTCCATCGATTGCCATGGTCGCCGGGGAAACCTCAGGCGACCTGCTGGCGTCCTTGCTCCTGGGTGGGCTGCAGGCCCGCTGGCCCGAGGCTTCGGCCTTTGGCATCGGCGGGCCCCAAATGCAGCAGCGCGGTTTTGAGGCATGGTGGTCCTGCGAGCGGCTGGCCGTGCATGGCTACAGCTGGGAAGTGTTTCGCCGGCTGGCCGAGATTCTGAACATCCGCCGGCAGTTGCGCCAGCGCCTGCTCAAGCAGCCGCCAGCCGTTTTTGTCGGCATCGATGCGCCCGACTTCAACCTGGGCCTGGAGACCGATCTGCGGGCTGCGGGCATCAAGACCGTGCATTTCGTCTGCCCCTCGATCTGGGCCTGGCGTGCCGATCGCGTCGAGAAAATCCGGCGTGCGGCCGACCATGTGCTGTGCATCTTTCCCTTCGAGCCCGAGTTGCTGGCCCGTCACGGCATAGATGCCACCTACGTGGGTCATCCCCTGGCCAGCGTGATTCCGCTGCAGCCCGACCGTGCCGCCGCGCGCCGTCGGCTGGGTCTGCCGGAAGATTGTCTGGTGCTGGCCGTGCTGCCCGGCAGCCGACGCTCCGAAATCCGCTATCTTGCAGCCCGTTTCTTTCAGGCTGCAGCTTTGGTCCGAAAGGCGCTGCCAGCTATTAAAATAGTAGTGCCTGCCGTGCCTTCGCAACTGGACGAGTTGCGGCGCATTGCCCAGGAGTCCGGCATGGCCTCGTCGCTGCACATCGTGCGCGGCCAGTCCCATGATGCATTGGCAGCCTGCGACGTGACGTTGATCGCCAGCGGCACGGCCACGCTGGAAGCCGCGTTGTACAAGCGCCCCATGGTGATCGGCTACAACATGCACCCCTGGAGCTGGCGCCTGATGCGTGGCAAGCAGTTGCAGCCCTGGGTGGGCCTGCCCAACATCCTGTGCGGCGATTTCGTCGTGCCCGAGCTGATCCAGGATGCGGCAACGCCCCAGGCGCTGAGCGCGGCTGTGCTGCAATGGCTGCAGGCGTGCGAACATTCCCCTTCAACCGTCGAGGCGCTGGTACAGCGCTTCACAGCGCTGCACCATGAATTGCGGCGCGATACTGCCGAACTGGCCGCCCATGCGATCGAGAAAATCATTGCCCCCACTGCCGCCTGAACAGGCGTGCCTGCCCTGGCATCCGCCGGGGTTGGTTGCGGGCGTGGACGAAGCGGGCCGCGGCCCGTTGGCCGGCCCTGTCGTGGCCGCTGCTGTCATTCTTGACGATCTCAATCCCATCGAGGGCCTGAACGATTCCAAGAAGCTCACGGCTGCGCGCCGCGAGGCACTCTATGACGAGATTCGTGCCAAGGCGCTGTGCTGCAGCATTGCCGAGGCCTCGGTCGAAGAGATTGATCGCTTGAACATCCTGCAGGCCACGCTGCTCGCCATGCGCCGCGCGGTGCTGGGTCTGCGCCTGAAGCCGGTGCTCGTGCTGGTGGATGGCAACCAGCTGCCCGTGCTGGATGTGCAGGCCGAGGCCATCGTCAAGGGGGACTCGCTGGTGCAGGCCATCTCGGCCGCCTCCATTCTGGCCAAGGTCACGCGCGACCGCTGGTGCGAACGGCTGCATGAGCAATATCCGGAATACGGCTTCGACGGCCACAAGGGCTACGGCACGGCGGCCCACCTTGCGGCGCTGCGCCTGCACGGTGCCTGCGAGGAGCACCGGCGAACCTTCGCGCCGGTGGCCCATGTCGTGAGCATTGCCCGCATGGCCGAGCCTCTGGCCGCTGCCCGCGTGGCAGCTGCGGCGCAGGGCGCGCAAGCCTTGCTGCTGTCGGCCTGAGCGCCTTGCCGTTTCTTTCTGCGCCCGTGGCGCGCTGTTCCCTTTGCCCGAAAGCCTCACCATGAGCCGACAACCCGCCGCCACATTGATCCAGTCCCGTGACAACGTCCTGGTCAAGGATTTGCGCAGGCTTGTCCAGGACAGTGGGGCCTACCGCAAGCAAGGGCGCGTCTGGCTGGAGGGGGACCATCTGTGCCGTGCCGCGCTGGCGCGTGGCATGCAGCCCTCCGTGGCCGTGGTGGCCGAATCCTTCTGGCCGCTGGTGCCGCTGGAATGGGTGCAGGGTGCGGGCAAGTGCGTGGTGCTGGCAGATGCCCTGTTTGCCGAAGTCAGCGGCCTGGAGTCCCCGGCGCGCATCGGTTTTCTGATGGACTGGCAGGCATCGGCGATCATCCGTGCCGGCGTGGCCACGGTGGTGTTGGATCGCGTGCAGGACGCAGGCAATGTGGGCTCCATCCTGCGCAGTGCCGCTGCCTTCGGTTTCAGCCAGGTCGTGGCCCTGAAGGGCACGGCTGCGCTGTGGAGCCAGAAGGTGCTGCGCGCCGGCATGGGGGCGCATTTCGGTCTGCAACTGGTCGAGTCGGCCTCGCCCGAAGACCTGGATGCGCTTGGCTTGCCCCTGATCGTGACCAGTTCCCATCAGGGCGAACTGATCCAAAATGCCGCGCTGCCCTGGCCTTGTGCCTGGGCCATGGGCCATGAAGGGCAGGGCGTTGGAGAGGCGCTGATGCAGCGGGCAGCGCAGCATGTGCGCATCGGCCAGCCAGGCGGTGAGGAGTCGCTGAACGTGGCTGCAGCAGCGGCGATATGCCTGCACGCAAGCAGCGTGAGTGCCGGCTCACGTCAAGGGTAATCCCGCCTCCTGTCAGGAGGCTGAAGCACGACCAGCCTATAATGGGCGGCTTTCAAGCATTCCACACTACGCCTAGCGACGCTTCCTCGCCACCCCCTGCAGACAAGCTATAACCCGCCCGGATCCGTCCGTGCGGCACGCTGGGCGTAACCGTAATTAGAACCGGAGAACCCAGTGCTTTTGTCTCTCAAGGGAGCATTCCCATCCGCCATCCTGGCGCTCGCAGACGGCACGGTCTTTGTTGGCAACTCGATCGGTGCGCAAGGCACCACGGTTGGTGAAGTCGTTTTCAACACGGCAATCACCGGCTACCAGGAAATCCTCACCGACCCCAGCTACTGCCAGCAGATCGTGACGCTCACGTATCCGCACATCGGCAACTACGGCGTCAACGCAGAGGATGTCGAGGCTGGCAAGGTCCATGCGGCGGGCCTGATCATCAAGAACCTTCCGCTGCTGGCCAGCAACTTCCGCAAGTCCGAGACCCTGCCCGACTACCTCACGCGCAGCGGCACGGTGGCGATTGCCAACATCGACACGCGCAAGCTCACACGGCTGCTGCGCGACAAGGGCGCACAAAACGGCGCCATCGTCGGTTTGGCCGCTGGCGAAGAAGTGACACAGGCGCGCATCGACGAGGCACTGGCTGCGGCCAAGGCGGCCCCCAGCATGAAGGGCCTGGATCTGGCCCAGGTGGTGAGCGTAGCCCAGCAGTACGAATGGACGGAAACCGAGTGGAAGCTGGGCGAAGGCTACGGCCAGCAGCAGGCCCCGCGTTTCCATGTGGTGGCCTATGACTTCGGCGTGAAGTTCAACATCCTGCGCATGCTGGCCGAGCGCGGCTGCAAGCTGACCGTGGTGCCGGCCAAGACGCCCGCCAAGGATGTGCTGGCACTCAACCCCGACGGCGTTTTCCTGTCCAACGGCCCTGGCGACCCGGAGCCCTGCGACTACGCCATTGCCGCCACCAAGGAGCTGGTGGAGTCCGGCAAGCCCGTCTTCGGCATCTGCCTGGGTCACCAGATCATGGCCCTGGCCGCTGGCGCCAAGACCTTCAAGATGGCCAACAGCCACCACGGCGCCAACCACCCCGTCAAGGACTTGGACAACGGCCGGGTCAGCATCACCAGCCAGAACCACGGTTTTGCCGTGGAGATGGAGTCCCTGCCCGACACGCTGCGCGCCACGCACATCAGCCTGTTCGACGGCACGCTGCAAGGCCTTGAGCACAAGGACAAGCCTGCGTTCTGCTTCCAGGGCCACCCCGAGGCTTCGCCCGGCCCGCACGATATCGCCTACCTGTTTGACCGCTTCACGGCGCTGATGGAGAAACACAAAAATGCCTAAGCGCACCGACCTCAAAAGCATTCTGATCATTGGCGCCGGTCCCATCGTCATCGGCCAGGCCTGCGAGTTTGACTACTCCGGCGTGCAGGCCTGCAAGGCGTTGCGCGAAGAGGGCTACAAGGTCATCCTGATCAACAGCAACCCTGCCACGATCATGACCGACCCGGCCACGGCCGACGTCACCTACATCGAGCCCATCACCTGGCAGACGGTCGAGAAGATCATCGCCAAGGAGCGTCCCGACGCCATCCTGCCGACCATGGGTGGCCAGACCGCGCTGAACTGCGCGCTGGACCTGTGGCGCAACGGCGTGCTGCACAAGTACAAGGTCGAGCTGATCGGCGCAACTCCCGAGGCCATCGACAAGGCCGAGGACCGCCTCAAGTTCAAGGATGCGATGACGCGCATCGGCCTGGGTTCGGCGCGCTCGGGCATCGCCCATTCGATGGACGAAGCCTGGGCCGTGCAAAAGGAAATGGGCTTTCCCACCGTCATCCGCCCCAGCTTCACGCTGGGCGGCACGGGCGGCGGCATTGCCTACAACCCCGAAGAGTTCGAGACCATCTGCAAGCGCGGGCTGGAAGCGTCCCCGACCAATGAGCTGCTGATCGAGGAATCGCTGCTTGGCTGGAAGGAGTACGAGATGGAAGTCGTCCGCGACAAGGCGGACAACTGCATCATCATCTGCTCCATCGAGAACCTGGATCCCATGGGCGTGCACACCGGCGACTCGATCACCGTGGCACCCGCGCAGACGCTGACCGACAAGGAATACCAGATCATGCGCAACGCCTCGCTGGCGGTGCTGCGCGAGATCGGTGTGGACACGGGCGGCTCCAACGTGCAGTTCTCGGTGAATCCGAAGGACGGCCGCATGATCGTCATCGAGATGAACCCGCGCGTGTCGCGTTCCTCGGCGCTGGCCTCCAAGGCCACGGGCTTCCCCATCGCCAAGGTCGCTGCCAAGCTGGCCGTGGGCTACACGCTGGACGAACTCAAGAACGACATCACGGGCGGCAAGACGCCCGCTTCGTTCGAGCCCTCGATCGACTACGTGGTCACCAAGATCCCGCGTTTCGCGTTCGAGAAGTTCCCCGCTGCCGACAACCGCCTGACCACGCAGATGAAGTCCGTGGGCGAGGTCATGGCCATTGGCCGTACCTTCCAGGAGTCCTTCCAGAAGGCGCTGCGCGGCCTGGAAGTCGGCGTGGACGGCATGAACGAAAAGACCCAGGACCGCGAAATCCTTGAAAAGGAACTCGGCGAGCCAGGTCCGGACCGCATCTGGTATGTGGGCGATGCCTTCGCTGCCGGCTGGACGCTGGACGAGGTGCACAACATCACCAAGATCGACAAGTGGTTCCTCGTGCAGATCGAGGAGATCGTGAAGATCGAACTCGAGCTGGACCAGGTCTACGAGGAAAAGGGCGATGCCGCGCTGGCCGCACTGGACGCCACCACGCTGCGCACGCTCAAGCAAAAGGGCTTCTCCGACCGTCGCCTGGCCAAGCTGCTGCACAGCAATGAAAAGGCCGTGCGCGAGGCGCGCAAGGCACTGGGCGTGCGCCCCGTGTTCAAGCGTGTGGACACCTGCGCTGCCGAGTTCGCCACCGACACGGCCTACATGTACTCCACCTATGACGAGGAGTGCGAGGCCGAGCCGACGGACAAGAAAAAGATCATGGTGCTGGGCGGTGGCCCGAACCGCATCGGCCAGGGCATCGAGTTCGACTACTGCTGCGTGCATGCTGCGCTCGCCATGCGCGAGGACGGCTATGAAACCATCATGGTCAATTGCAACCCCGAGACCGTGTCCACCGACTACGACACGTCGGACCGCCTGTACTTCGAGCCGCTGACGCTGGAAGACGTGCTCGAAGTCGTGGCTGTCGAGAAGCCTGTTGGCGTCATCGTGCAGTACGGCGGCCAGACGCCCCTGAAGCTTGCGCTGGGTCTTGAAAAGGAAGGCGTGCCCATCATCGGCACCACGCCCGACATGATCGACGCGGCCGAAGACCGCGAGCGCTTCCAGAAGCTGCTGCATGAGCTGGGCCTGCGCCAGCCGCCCAATGCCACGGCCCGTACCGAGCCCGAAGCGCTGGAAAAGGCGGCTGGCCTGGGCTACCCCCTGGTCGTGCGTCCCAGCTATGTGCTGGGTGGCCGTGCCATGGAAATCGTGCACGAGCAGCGCGACCTGGAGCGCTACATGCGCGAAGCCGTCAAGGTCAGCAACGACTCGCCCGTGCTGCTGGACCACTTCCTGTCCAACGCCATCGAGTGCGATGTGGACTGCGTGCGCGACCGCGAAGGCGCCGTCTTCATCGGCGGCGTGATGGAGCACATCGAGCAGGCTGGCGTGCATTCGGGCGATTCCGCCTGCTCGCTGCCGCCTTACTACCTCAAGCCCGAGACCGTGGCCGAGATCAAGCGCCAGACTGCCGCCATGGCCAACGCGCTGAGCGTGGTCGGCCTGATGAACGTGCAGTTCGCCATCAAGGAAACGGCTGACGGCGACGTGATCTACGTGCTGGAAGTCAACCCGCGCGCCTCGCGCACCGTGCCCTTCGTCTCCAAGGCCACCGGCATCCAGCTGGCCAAGGTGGCTGCGCGCTGCATGGCCGGCGACACGCTGGCCCAGCAGGGCATCACCAAGGAAGTCACGCCGCCGTACTTCAGCGTCAAGGAAGCCGTCTTCCCGTTCGTGAAGTTCCCTGGCGTGGACACCATCCTCGGCCCCGAGATGAAGTCCACCGGCGAAGTCATGGGCGTGGGCAAGACCTTTGGCGAAGCCTTCGTCAAGAGCCAACTGGGCGCCGGCGTCACGCTGCCGACCCAGGGCAAGGTCTTCCTGACCGTGAAGAACGCCGACAAGCCGCGTGCCGTGGCCGTGGCCAAGGAACTGGCTGCGATGGGCTTCGTGCTGTGCGCCACGCGCGGTACGGCAGCGGCCATCTCCGAGGCCGGCATCGAGGTGCAGCTCGTCAACAAGGTGACCGAAGGCCGCCCCCACATCGTGGACATGATCAAGAACGGCGAGATCGCCATGGTCATCAACACGGTGGAGGAGCGCCGCAACGCCATCGCCGACTCGCGTGCCATCCGTACCAGCGCCCTGCTGGCGCGTGTGACCACCTTCACGACCATCTTCGGTGCAGAAGCTGCCGTCGAAGGCATGAAGTCCATGGGCAACATGGACGTGCACTCGGTCCAGGAATTGCACGCCCAACTGCAGGCTGCCTGAGATCCTTCCATTGCCGCTGCGCCTGTTTTTTGATGGCGCGCAGCGAGCGGCACTGTCCGACAGTGCCGCCGGGTTATCCCACCATTTCGGGTGGGTAAACACGGCATAATGGAACGAATCATTCGATGAAACCGCCGCGCGGCAACGTGCGGCGGTTTGCTTTTGGGGTGCAGGTCCAGCCGCAAAGTCGCCGGCCCGCCTGTACCAAAGAAACCGCGCAGCGCGCGGCGTTCGCTGAACATGGAGACTTTTCAATGGCCACCATTCCCATCACCAAGCGCGGAGCCGAGAAGCTCAAGGACGAACTGCACCGCCTGAAAACCGTGGAGCGTCCCTCCATCATCCAGGCCATCGCCGAGGCGCGTGCCCAGGGCGACCTGAGCGAAAACGCCGAATACGAGGCCGCCAAGGACCGCCAGGGCTTCATCGAAGGCCGCATTGCCGAGGTCGAGAGCAAGCTGTCGGCTGCCCAGATCATCGATCCCTCTTCCGTGGATGCCGGTGGCCGCGTGGTCTTCGGTGCAACGGTGGAGCTCGAGGATGAAGACAGCGGCGACACGGTCAAGTACCAGATCGTCGGCGAGGACGAGGCCGACCTCAAGCTGGGCCTGATCAACGTCTCCAGCCCCATCGCGCGCGCGCTGATCGGCAAGGAAGAGGGCGATACCGCCGTCGTGCAGGCACCGGGCGGCGAGCGCCGCTATGAAGTGGTGTCGGTGCGCTACCTCTGATGCGTCGGCGCCTGTGCCTCGATCATTGAGGAAGGCCTAAGCCCATGAGCAACCTGTACGAACGCGTTCCCCTGCTGGCTGCTGCCCTGTGGTGGGGCAGCCTGTCGGCCATCGGTTTCATGGCCGTGCCCATGCTGTTCGCCCAATTGCCCACGCCGGCTGTCGCGGGCTTCATGGCAGCCAAGCTATTCGCCGCGCAGACCTGGGTGTCCATCGCCTGCGCGGCCCTGCTGCTGGTCCTGTCCCGGCGCAACAAGGAGCAGGTCCTGCAGCCCTGGGCCAAGGCCTGTCTGGGCTTTGTGATCGCAGGCATGCTGCTGGCATTTCTGGTCCAGTACGGCGTGTCGCCGCGCATCGTTGCACGCGACAACCTCAAGCTGTGGCATAGCGTGGGCACGGTGATGTATGCGCTGCAGTGGCTGTGTGCGCTCGTCGTGCTGTGGCGCATAGGCAGTCCTCCGTCTCAAGCGAAAGCCGAGGCCACGGCCTGATCCCGGTCCTGCCGGTTCGGTGCCATGCCAAACGAAAACGCCCGCAAGCGCGGGCGTTTTTTTGTGGGCCGAGCTGCTCACTCGTGCCAGTGCTCGGCCACCCAGGTAGCAGGCCGGATATAGCGAAAGCGCCGATTGCGCCGGCCGGCCAACGCGTCGGGCGGATTGCATTCTCCGTGGAAGATCACCACGCGTGCACCATCCGGCACGAAGGGCGGCTTCCAGTAGTTCGTCGGCCATGCGGGAATGCAGTGGTACTTGAAGCTGGGGCACCAGGCCTGCGGCCAGTACTTGAGCTTGCCCTGCTTGTGCAGCATATCGGACAGGTAGGCCTGTTCGTTGCGGAAGCTGCTGCGGATCTCTTCGAAATGCGTGCGGAAGTAGTCCAGTACCTCAGGGTGGGCACCCAGCTCGAAGCGGTACACCGAGGAATTGCCCGTGATGCGCCAGGGACGCTTGTAGTCGTGGATGATCAGGAATTCGCCGGGCTCGGTGAAAAAATCGTCCAGCGGCCCGGTGATGACCACGTCCACGTCAAGAAACAGCGCCGTGCCGCGCAGGCCATGCAGGTCGGCGCTGAAGGTGGCCAGCTTGTTCCAGCCACGCTCGGGAATGCCGGCGGGCAGGTTCAGCGGCGGAATGGGCAGGCATTCGACTTCGTCACGAATCCCCACGCCGTCATCGGTCAGGCAGACAAGGCGAAAATCGCCCTTCAGATGCCGACGCACCATGGCGTAGAGCCTGTTGACATACTCCGGACCGTACTTCTTGCCCCACTTCATGCAGATCACGAAGCGCTGCTGCGCAGAGGGGGAGGCGGAGGGCGGTTGCGCGGCCTGGGCCACGCTGGCGGCATGGGATGCTACGGTCATGGATGCGGCGGACTCAGTCTGCCTGGCGCTTCTTGACCGACTTTTGCTTGGGCTTGGCGCGCTTGACCTGGCCACCTGCCGTCAGGCGCTGGTTGCCCAGCACGCGGATCTGCTTGACCTCGGGCTTCTGGCCGGAGCGCTTGCTGAACTTGAGCAGCTTGACATCGCGAGGACCGGGCATGCGGTTCTCGTCGATGGCTTTTTCCTTTTCTGGCATGGGGCGCCAGAGCACCAGCAGCTTGCCGATGTGTTGAATGGGTGCAGCGCCAAGTTCGTCGCACAGCTGCAGATACATCTGCTCGCGTGCGGCGCGGTCGTCGTTGAAGACACGGACCTTGATCAGGCCATGTGCGTTAAGGCCGGCGTTGACCTCCTTTTGCACGGCAGCCGTCAGGCCGTCACCTCCGATGAGGACCACGGGGTCCAGGTGGTGTGCGTTGGCGCGGTGTTCCCGGCGCTCGGCGGGAGTCAATTGAATTTGGGGCATGGCCGTATTATCGAGGCTGAAAGAATCCAGCATGAAAGTCAACACAAAAAGCAAGAAGGTCAACAAGGCTTGGCTCAACAGCCACGTCAACGATCCTTACGTCAAAGCCGCTCAGAAGGACGGCTACCGCGCTCGCGCGGCCTACAAACTCAAGGAGATAGACGAACAGCTCAAGCTCATCCGGCCGGGTGCCACGGTGGTGGATCTGGGCTCTACGCCCGGGGCGTGGAGCCAGTATGTGCGCCGCTGCCTGTCGCCGGAAGGCGCGGCGGTGGGAGCGCTCAATGGCCGGATCATCTCGCTGGATCTGCTGCCCATGGAGCCCATCGAGGGCGTGCAGTTCATTCTGGGCGATTTTCGCGAGGAGCCGGTGCTGGCGCAGCTGCAGGAAGCGCTGGGCGGTGGCAAGGCCGATGTGGTGGTCTCCGACATGGCTCCGAACCTGTCGGGCAACGGTACGACGGATGCGGCGCGCATTGCGCTGCTGGTGGAGCTGGCGGTTGATTTCTCCATCCACCATATGAAACCTGAAGGGGCCCTGGTCGTGAAACTCTTCCACGGCGGGGCCTACGACGACCTGGTAGCGCTGTTCCGGCAGACCTTCAAGGTGGTCAAGCCGATCAAGCCCAAGTCCTCGCGCGACAAGTCTTCAGAGACGTTTCTGGTGGGCATGGGGCTCAAGTAGCGCTGCACAGCCGCCCGGCGCGGCCCTGACGCGGGTCAAGACCGCATTCAAGCTATGGCTGCTATAGAGGGATATAGGCGACCAGCCAGCTTGAAACACCTAAAATGAACCGCAAATACGCTTCGAGCACGCTGGAAGTCGTTTTATCTGTATCCCCATTGGAGCCCCGCTTGAACAATCAGTGGTTTTCAAAAATTGCCGTCTGGCTGGTCATCGCCATGGTGCTGTTTACGGTGTTCAAACAATTTGACACCCGTGGCGGCGCTGGCGCGTCCCATGTCGGTTACTCCGAGTTCCTGGAAGAGGTGCGCAGCAACCGCATCAAGAGCGCCACCATTCAGGAAAGCCCCGGCGGCACCGAGATCGTGGCCACGACCAACGATGACCGCAAGGTGCGCACCACGGCCACCTACCTGGATCGCGGGCTCGTGGGTGACCTGATCAACAACAACGTCAAGTTCGACGTCAAGCCCCGCGAAGAAGGCTCGGTCCTGATGACCCTGCTCGTCAGCTGGGGCCCCATGCTGCTGTTGATCGGCGTGTGGGTGTACTTCATGCGCCAGATGCAAGGCGGCGGCAAGGGCGGTGCTTTCAGCTTCGGCAAGAGCAAGGCGCGCATGCTGGACGAGAACAACAACACCGTGACCTTTGCCGACGTTGCAGGCTGCGACGAAGCCAAGGAAGAGGTCAAGGAAGTCGTGGACTTCCTGAAGGACCCCAACAAATTCCAGAAGCTCGGCGGCCGCATTCCGCGTGGCCTGCTGCTGGTCGGGCCTCCGGGTACCGGCAAGACGCTGCTGGCCAAGTCCATCGCTGGTGAAGCCAAGGTTCCGTTCTTCAGCATCTCGGGCTCCGACTTCGTGGAAATGTTCGTTGGCGTGGGCGCTGCCCGTGTGCGCGACATGTTCGAGAACGCCAAGAAGAATGCACCCTGCATCATCTTCATCGATGAAATCGACGCCGTGGGCCGCCAGCGCGGCGCAGGCCTGGGCGGTGGCAACGATGAGCGTGAACAGACCCTGAACCAGATGCTGGTCGAGATGGACGGCTTCGAGACCAACCTCGGCGTGATCGTCGTGGCTGCGACCAACCGTCCCGACATCCTGGATGCGGCGCTGCTGCGCCCCGGCCGTTTCGACCGCCAGGTGTATGTGACGCTGCCCGATATCCGCGGCCGCGAGCAGATCCTCAATGTGCACATGCGCAAGATTCCTGTCGGCCAGGACGTGAATCCGGGCGTGATCGCCCGCGGCACGCCCGGCATGTCGGGCGCCGATCTGGCCAACCTCTGCAACGAAGCAGCCCTGATGGCCGCGCGCCGCAATGCGCGTACCGTCGAGATGCAGGACTTCGAGAAGGCCAAGGACAAGATCATCATGGGCCCCGAGCGCAAGAGCATGGTCATGCCCGAGGAAGAGCGCCGCAACACGGCCTACCACGAGGCGGGCCACGCGCTGATCGGCAAGCTGCTGCCCAAGTGCGATCCCGTGCACAAGGTCACCATCATCCCCCGCGGCCGTGCGCTGGGCGTAACGATGAGCCTGCCCGAGAAGGACCGCTACTCCTACGACAAGGAGTTCATGCTCAACCAGATCGCCATGCTGTTCGGTGGACGCATTGCCGAAGAAGTGTTCATGAACCAGATGACCACGGGCGCGAGCAACGACTTCGAGCGGGCCACGCAGATCGCACGCGATATGGTCACGCGCTACGGCATGACCGACGCTCTGGGTCCCATGGTCTATGCGGAGCAGGAAGGCGAGCCTTTCCTGGGCCGCTCGATGAGCAAGACCAACAGCATGAGCGAGCAGACGATGCAGAAGGTGGACCAGGAGGTTCGCCGCATCATCGACGAGCAGTACGGACTGGCGCGCAAGCTGATCGAGGACAACTCCGACAAGATGCATGCCATGGCCAAGGCCATGCTCGACTGGGAAACCATCGACGCCGAGCAACTCGATGACATCATGGCCGGCCGCGAACCGCGTCCTCCCAAGGACTGGGTGCCGCGCAACCCGCCGTCGTCCGACGGTGGCAACTCGTCCGGCGGCACGCCGGCAGTGGATGCCGACCCTGCGCCCACCACGGCCTGATCTGCTTGCCGCAGAATCTGCCAATCCCATGCAAAGGGCCCCGAGGGGCCCTTTTGCTTTGCTTGCAGGATGTGCTCAATCGCCCGCAACGGCCGAGCGAGGGACCCGGTCCGGCAAGCGCCTACCTTCAGGAAATCCCATGCCGCATCAATGGCAGACTTCGCGCTTTGTTCTAGACCTTCAGCGTCCACTGGTCATGGGCATCGTCAATGTGACGCCCGACTCGTTTTCCGATGGCGGGCGGCACAACACGGTGGAGCGGGCCTTGCGGCATGCAGAGCAACTGATCGGTGAAGGCGCGCACATCCTCGACATCGGCGGTGAGTCCACCAGGCCCGGATCACCGGCCGTGCCGCTGGACGAGGAATTGCGGCGCGTGCTGCCCGTGGTGCAGGGCGCGGTGCAACTGGGCGTGCCTGTCTCCGTCGATACCTACAAGCCCGAGGTCATGCAGGCCGTGCTGGATCTGGGGGCCGACATCGTCAACGACATCTGGGCGCTGCGCCAGCCGGGCGCGCAGCAGGTGGTGGCCGCGCACCCGCGCTGCGGCATCTGTCTCATGCACATGCATGGCACGCCGCAGGACATGCAGACCACGCCCATGCAAGGCGATGCCGTGCCCGCCGTGCGCGATTTCCTGCAGTTGCACACCGATGCCCTGTTGGCCCGGGGCGTGGCGCGCGAGCGCATTGTCTGGGACTACGGCATCGGCTTCGGCAAAAGCGTGGCACAGAATTTTTCGCTGCTTGCGCGCCAGCAGGAATTGCTGGGCCTAGACTTCCCGCTGCTGGCGGGCTGGTCGCGCAAGGGCTCGCTCGGGCAGGTCAGTGGCCTTGCGCAGGGCCAGCGCATGGTGCCCAGTGTGGCGGCGGCGCTGCTGGCCGTGGAGCGGGGTGCGCGCGTGGTGCGCGTGCACGACGTGGCCGATACGGTGGCGGCATTGACGGTCTGGCAGACCATGCACGACAACAACTGAACAACAAAGGAGCACTATGGCACGCACATATTTTGGTACCGATGGAATTCGCGGCCTGGTGGGCCGCTCGCCCATCACCCCCGACTTCGCGCTGCGCCTGGCGCACGCCGTGGGCCGTGTGCTGCGGCGCAAGGAGGCCCGCCCGATGGTGCTGATCGGCAAGGACACCCGGATCTCGGGCTACATGCTGGAAAGTGCCCTGGAGTCCGGCTTCAACTCGGCCGGCGTGGACGTGATGCTGCTCGGTCCCCTGCCCACCCCGGGCGTGGCCTATCTGACGCGCGCCCAGCGCGCCAGCTTGGGCGTGGTCATCAGCGCCAGCCACAACCCTTATTACGACAACGGCATCAAGTTCTTCAGCGCCCAGGGCACCAAGCTGCCCGATGCCTGGGAGGAAGAGGTCGAGCAGGCCTTGACCGAAGATCCCGTATGGGCCGACTCTGCCGCTCTGGGAAAGGCCCGTCGCCTTGAAGACGCGGCAGGGCGCTACATCGAGTTCTGCAAGAGCACCTTTGACCATGCGCTCACGCTCAAAGGCGTGAAGATCGTTGTCGATGCGGCCCATGGCGCGGCCTATCAGATCGCACCCAAGGTCTTCCATGAACTGGGGGCCGATGTGGTGGCCATAGGCTGTGCGCCCGATGGACTGAACATCAACGAAGATGTGGGTGCCACGCACCCCGAGGCTCTGGTGCTGGCCGTGCGCGCCAACAAGGCCGATTTCGGCGTGGCGCTGGATGGCGATGCCGACCGGCTGCTGCTGGTCGATGCTGCAGGGCGGCTCTACAACGGCGACGAACTGCTGTATCTGCTGGCAGCCGACCGGCTGGCGCGCGGCGAGGCCGTGCCGGGCGCCGTGGGCACGCTGATGACCAATATGGCCGTGGAGGTGGCGCTGAAGTCCCAGGGCGTGGGCTTTGTGCGTGCCAAGGTCGGCGACCGCTATGTGCTGGAAGAGCTGCACCGCCAGGGCTGGACCCTGGGCGGTGAGGGCTCGGGCCATTTGCTGGCGCTGGACAAGCACACCACGGGCGACGGCCTGGTCAGCGCGCTGCAGGTGCTGCAGGCCTGCGTGCGCTCGGGCAAGAGCCTGTCGCAGTGGCTGTCGTCCGTGCAGCTGTTTCCCCAGGTGCTGCTCAACGTGCGGCTGCAGCCGGGCCAGGACTGGAAGCGCAACACCCAATTGGAAGAGGCCACCGAGGCCGTCCAGGCCGAGCTGGGCGATACGGGGCGGGTGCTCATCCGCGCCAGCGGCACCGAGCCTTTGCTGCGCGTGATGGTGGAGGCGCGCGATGGCGATCAGGCCAGCCGCTGTGCCGAGCGCCTGGCCAGCGTGGCCAAGAATTCGCCGGTTGCCTGAGCGGTTGCGCGCTCCTGCGCATGGAAGGCCGGGGCTTCATGCCTCGGCTTTTTCTCGTCTGGATTCCGGTGCGCGAGGTGATGCGATGCGCGCGGTGATGTGGCCCGGTCAGCCCTGGCTGCGCAAGAAGGACTCCAGCGCCTCTGGTGCCAGCGGGCGGCTGAAATGGTAGCCCTGGGCTTCATCGCAGCCTTGCTCGCGCAGGAACTCCAGCTGTGCCTCGGTCTCCACGCCCTCGGCCGTGGTCTGCATGCCCAGGGCCTGGGCCATGCGGATGATGGCGCTGACAATGGCGCGGTCGTTGCTGTCGTGGTCCAGATCCTGGATGAAGGACTGGTCGATCTTGAGCTTGTAGATCTGAAAGCGCTTGAGCTGGCTCAGGGATGAATAGCCGGTGCCGAAGTCATCCATGGCCAAGCGCACGCCGTGCTCGCGCAGCCGGTCCATGGTGGCTGTCGCCTGGCGCGGATCATGGATGGCCACGCCCTCGGTCAGCTCCAGCTCCAGAGAATCGGCCGGCAGGTCGCTGTCGAGCAGGATGCGGTTGATGATCTCGGGCAGTTGCTGCTGATGGAACTGGATGGCCGAAAGATTCACGGCCACCTTCAGGTCGCACAGGCCTGCATTGCGCCAGACCTGCAACTGTTGCATGGCGCTGCGCAGCACCCATTCGCCGATCTGCAGGATCTGGCCGCTGTCCTCGGCCACGGGAATGAACTCGGCCGGTGAGACCGAGCCCAGTTCCGGGTGCTCCCAGCGCAGCAGCGCCTCCACGCTGCGCACGCGGCCCGTGCTCAGCGTGATCTGCGGCTGATAGTGCAGATACAGCTGATTGCGCTCCAGCGCCCGGCGCAGCGCGTTCTCCAACTGCAGGGCGCGCAGGGACTGTGCCTGCATCTGCGGCGTGAAGAATCGGTAGGTGTTGCGGCCGGCCTGCTTGGCGTGGTACATGGCCGCGTCGGCGGCCTGGGTCAGCGAGTCGATGTCGTGGCCGTCGCGCGGGTACAGCGCAATGCCCATGGACGGCGCAATGGTCAGCTCATGGCGGTCGATCTGGTAGGCCTGGCGCGACGCCTCCTGCAGCTTGCCGGCCACGCGAGCCGCACCCTGGGCATTGGCGCCGGGCAGCAGCAGCACGAATTCGTCGCCGCCGATGCGGGCCACCGTATCGCGGTCGCGCACGACGGCACGCAGGCGTCGGGCAATCTCCACCAGCAGGGCATCGCCCACGCGATGGCCCAGCGAATCATTGACATGCTTGAAGTGGTCCAGGTCCAGGAACATCACGGCCAGCGGCGTGTCGTTGGCCTTGGCCAGCTCGATGGCGCGGGCACTGCGCTCGGCCAGCAGCGTGCGGTTGGGCAGGCCGGTGAGCGCGTCGTAGTGCGCCATCCAGTAGATGCGTTCCTGGTCCAGCTTGCGGTCGGCAATCTCCCGGTGCAGGTTCTCCACCGTGGCGCTGAGTTCGCGTGTGCGGTCGCGCACCTGCTGCTCCAGCAGTTCGTGGGCCTGGCTCAGGGCCTGCTGGGCACGCAGGCGGTCGTCGATATCGCTCACGATCCAGATCGATCCCTCGCGCGCATCGCCCGGATTGATGAGCCGCCCCGTGAGCTCTCCCCAGAACAGGCTGCCGTCCTTGCGGCGCAGGCGGCGCTGCGTGCGAAAGGACAGGCCGGCGCTCAGCGTGCGGTAGGCCTCGCGTCCCAGGCTGCGCAGCTCATCGCGGCTGGGATGCAGGTGTTCGCTGTTGATGCCCACCAGCGCATGCTCGCCCGCGTAGCCGAAGATGTCTGCGTAGCACTGGTTGCAGCGGACGATGACGCGTTGGCGAATGAAGACGATGCCGACGCCGGCATTGTCGAGCAGGGCCTGCTGCTCGCGCAGGCTGCGTTGCAGGGACGCCGCCATCATCGAAGACGGACGTTCGAGTACAGGGTCGTACGCAATCGTCGGCGCGGACATGGCGAAGCGGTGGGGCGGTAATGAAGGGAGGGTGGGAAGCTTACAAAGTGTAGCACTTGTGCGAAAAACACTCTATCGGCCTTCCCTGACGCAAGCAGGGCCTGGGCCGTCATGGGCCGTCACTTGCCGGGTGTAACTTGCCTGCGCCTGTGTTTTCCGGAGGCTTCGGCATCCAGCCGATCGGCCAGCTCATACAGCACGCCATGCCGCAGGGCGCCATGCGTCACGCGCATGCGCTCGATGCCCAGGCTGGAGAAGATCGCCCGCATCACGCTCATGCCGCCGCCGATCATGGGGCGCAGTTCTTCCTTGAGCCCGTCCATGTTCACGCGGCTGACATGCCCTGCACGCAGCAACTGCGCCTGCAGCCAGTCCAGTCCCTGCCGCGTGATCCAGCCGGCCGTGCCATCGGGTGCATGGGCCAGCACCTTGACGATGGCGCCGGCCGTGCCGGAGGACCCATAGGCATGGCTCCACTGCCCGGCGGCAAACCGCGCGGCTTCGGGCGCAATGATGTCGGCCACCGCCGCTTCGGCCTGGGACAGTGCCTGGGCCGACAGCTCTCCATCGGGAAAGTGGCGCAATGCCCAGGTCACGCTGCCGAAGGCGAAGGAGCGTGCCTGCAGCACCTGCCGCTGCTGGCCAAGGCACAGTTCGGTCGATCGGCCACCGATGTCCACCACCAGCCGCCGCTGGGGACCGGGCGGCAGCAACTGGGCGACGCCGCGATAGATCAGGCGCGCTTCTTCCTCGCCGTCGATGACTTCGATGGCGCAGCCCAGGATGCGCTGGCCTTCGTCCAGGAAGACCTGGCGGTTCGATGCCTCTCTCAGCGTCTGCGTGGCCACGGCACGAACGCGGTGGCGGGGCAGGTCGCCCAGCACCTGCGCATAGCGCTCCAGGCAGGCCCAGCCACGCTGCATGGCCTCCAGGCTCAGGGCTCCCTGTGCGTCCAGGGCGCTGCCCAGGCGTATGGCTTCCTTGCGGTGGCTGAACAGCTGTACCTTTGCGCCGTCGCTGCGGGCCATGGCCAGCAGGCAGCTGTTGGAGCCAATGTCGATGGCGGCCAGGCGGCTTTCGGGGGGATTGGAAGAGGGCATGCGCGACAGGCGGACGACGACACGGCTGCGGCAGGTTTGCAGCAGCCAACGCCATCCAGGGGGATGGCAGTGAGCTTAGCACCCTGGCGATACAGCGTGGCCCTCGTGGCTGCGTGACCTGGTCATGACCTTTGCATGACAGCGCCAGCGCAGCCATTCCTTGCCGGAAGTCGCTTGTATGACAGGTGTCATGCGTGGATGGGATCTATGTCATGAACATGTCACAAACCCGGGGCAGACTGCCCGAATCCCCGGCCCACGGGGTGACTACCGGGTCCTGCACAGGCCGGGCCCCTGCATCCATGCCCCAGACATTCACGCCGATTCCCGCCAGCGCCTCTGCCGCGCCTGCCGAGCCAGAACATGAACAGGGGCTGCGCACCATGCCCGCAGGGCCGGCCTCGCTGGGCATGGCCCGCGAGACAGCGCCCATACCCGTCTCTGCACCCTTGAATGTCCCGATGATGCCCCTGGCCAAAAGCCTTTCCACCGCCCTGCTGGAATTGCAGGGCCAGGCGATGCCAGCGTCTGCCCCGGTCTCTGCTGCGGGGCTGGTCGCCGCGGCATACACTGGCCTGTACGCCACAGCCGAAAGCGGTGAAGTGCAACAGCCACAGCAGCAGCAACAACAGTTTCTGGACCGCGACCATTGCATCCTGGCGTTCAACGAACGCGTGCTGGACTGGGCTGTGCGCGAGGATGTGCCGCTGCTGGAGCGGCTGCGCTACCTGTGCATCGTCTCTTCCAATCTCGACGAATGGTTCGAGGTGCGCTGCGCCCCCCATGTGACGGCGGCCAAGGCCGGCGACGCCAAGGGCCTGTATACGCTGCAGAGCTTTCGCTCGCTGATGGACAAGGCGCATGAGCTGGTATTGCGCCAGTACACGCTGTACAACCAATCGCTGATTCCTGCCTTTGCGGGGCAGGGCATACGCGTGGTCTCCCATGGCGAGCGCAGCAGCGCCCAGCGCAAATGGGTGCGCGAATACTTTCTGCGCGAAGTCCAGCCCCTGCTCATGCCGGTGGGCCTGGACCCATCCCATCCATTTCCCCAGGTGGCCAACAAGGCGCTGAACTTCATCGTGCGCCTCAAGGGTGTCGATGCCTTTGGCCGCGCCAACGAGGTGGCCATCGTCAAGGTCCCGCGTGCCTTGCCTCGCCTGGTGCGCCTGCCGGAGAAGATCGCGGGCAAGCAGCGCCTGTTCGTGAGCATCTCCAGCATCGTGCGCGCCCATCTGGTCGAGCTGTTCCCGGGGCGTGAGGTGGCGGAGTTCGCGCAATTCCGTGTCACGCGCCATTCGGACCTGGCGGTGGATGAGGACGATGTCAGCGACCTGCGCATGGCGCTGCGCCAGGGTCTGCACCACCGCCACTACGGCCAGGCCGTGCGGCTGGAGGTGTCCTTTGCCTGCTCGCCCATGTTGTCCGACCTGCTGCTGGGCCAGTTCGGCCTGCCGACCGAGGCACTGTTCCGCGTCAAGGGGCCCGTGAACCTGGTGCGCCAGTCGCAGCTGGTCGATCTGGTGGATGACCCCGCGCTGCTGTTCCCGCCGTGGCGGCCGGCATGGCCGCGCCAGCTGCAGCCGGGCCGCTCGGTGATGGCCCAGATCCGCAAGCGTGATGTGCTGATCCACCAGCCTTTCGAGAGCTTCGACGGCGTGCTGGAGCTGCTGCGCGAGGCCGTCAACGACCCCGAGGTGCTGGCCATCAAGCAGACCATCTACCGCACCGGCTCCGACTCCGAAATCATGCAGTTGCTGGCCGAGGCCGTGCGCCGCGGCAAGGAGGTGCTGGCCGTGCTGGAGCTCAAGGCCCGCTTTGACGAAGAGGCCAACATCAACTCCGCCGAGAAGCTGGAGGCCCTGGGCGCCCAGGTGGTCTACGGCGTGCTGGGCCTGAAGACGCACGCCAAGATGCTGCTGATCACGCGCCGCGAAAAGCGCAGCGGGCAGCTCAAGCGCTATGGACACCTGTCCACCGGCAATTACAACGTGCGCACGGCGCGCCTTTACACGGACATCAGCCAGCTGACCTGCGATGCGCAGATCACGGCCGACATGGATGCCGTATTCAGCCACCTGTCCAGCCACAACCGCCTGCCCAAGCTGCACCAGCTGGTGATTGCGCCGTTCCAGCTGCACGACCGCATGCTGGCGCTGATCAATCAGGTGGGCGAGGCGGCGCAGCGCGGCGAAGAGGCGCGCATCGTGCTCAAGATGAATGCGCTGACCGACGAGCTGCTCATGCAGGCCCTGGTGCGTGCCGGCCAGCAGGGCGCGCGCATCGATCTCATCGTGCGCAGTGCCTGCATGCTGCCGCCGCAGCGCAAGGGCTGGACCGACAACATCCGCGTGCGCTCCATCATCGGCCGTTTCCTGGAGCACTCGCGCGTCTTCTACTTTGCCTGGGGCAAGCAGCAGGAGCTGCTGCTGTCCAGCGCCGACTGGATGAACCGCAACATGATGCGCCGGGTGGAACTGGCCTGGCCCGTGCGCGACCCCGTGCTGCGCCAGCAGGTGATAGACGAATGCCTGGTCGCTGGCCTGTATGACAACCGCGATGCCTGGACCCTGGAGGCCAATGGTGCCTACCAGCGTGCACCCTATCCGACCACGGGCCTGGGTGCGCAGCGCGCCTTGATGGAGCGCTACGGGCCTCAGGTCTGAGCTGCGTCACGGCCGGCGGGCCGGCCGCCCCGCGCCATCCCGGCGCAAGCCGAAGCGGGTGGCCGTGCTCAGTGCAGATGCAGCTGCAAGGTCCAGGGCGTCTTCTGCCAGGCCACGGCCTCGGTGCGCAGCAGCTGGGCGGACTGGGGATAGCTTTTGGCCCAGCCTTCCGGCACGGTCAGGTGAAAGACGCTGTCCGAGCGATGCAGGTGCATGCCCTGCAGATCGGGGTCACGCCGGGCATGGCACAGCTGCACGGCCAGCCGCAGTGCCAGCAGGGGCCAGGCCACGGCCTGGTCCTCGATGGCGGCTTCCAGCTTGCGCAGCTTGCCCTGGTGGCCGAGCACGAGCTGGGTGATGCGCGCGCGCAGCTCCACAGGCCATGTCGCGGCACCGCAGTGCTCGGTGATGTAGGCGCCGTGCCGGTGGTAGGCGCTCAGGGAGATGCGCATGCCGATCTCGTGCAGGCTGGCGGCCGTGTCCAGTGCATGCGTGGACAGGCCATCGGGCGGTTGTTGTGCGTGCAGCGATTGCCAGGCCCAGCGTGCCACCTTGCGCACGCGCAGCGCATGCGCGGCGTCAATGCCGAAGTCCTGCTGCAGCGCGGCAATTTCGGCTGCCTCGCGGTCGGCGGGGGGCTCGTGCTCCAGCAGGTCGTGCAACACGCCCTGGCGCAGCGCGCCCTGGGCGACTTCCAGCTCATTGATGCCCAGCAGGCCCAGGGCCGCAATCAGGATGCTCAGGCCTCCGGCGATGACGGCGCGGCGGTCTTCCTTGAGTCCGGCCAGCCGGATGCGGTCCACATGGCCGGCCTCCATCAGCTGCTCATGCAGCCAGCGCAGGCTGTCGGGCGTGATCAGCCCGCCGGAATATCCGTTGGCAGCCAGGATGTCGCCCACGGCGTTGGCCGTGCCCGACGAGGCATAGGCGCAGTCCCATGCAGTGGCCGGGTAGGCCGAGACGGTCTGGGTGAGGGCCGCCTGCGCGGCCTTGATGGCGGCCGAGAAATGTGCGCGCGACAGCGTGCCTTCGCCAAAGAACTGCGTGCTCCAGGCGACGCTGCCTATGGGGTAGGAGGCCACCTGACGCGCCTCGCCATGCTGGCCGATGATGACTTCGGTCGAGCGGCCGCCAATGTCCACCACCAGGCGCCGCTGCTGCGAGGGTGGCAACAGGCTGGAGACGCCGCGATAGATCAGCCGGGCCTCTTCCTCGCCCGAGATGACCTCGATGGGAAAGCCCAGCAGGGCGCTGCCGCGTGCGATGAAGACATCGCGGTTGCGGGCCTCCCGCAGGGTTTGCGTGGCCACGGCGCGGACCTGGTCGGCAGGAAAGCCGGCCAGGCGCTCGCCAAAGCGTGCCAGGCAGTCCCAGCCGCGTTGCATGGCCTCGTCGGTCAGCTCATGGTGCTCGTTGAGTCCATTGCCCTGGCGCACGGTCTCCTTGAGATATTCCACGCGCTCTATGCGCTGGTGGCTGCCGACGCGGCCTATTTCCAGGCGAAAGCTGTTGGATCCGAGGTCAACGGCGGCGAGCAGGGATTCTGGTGCCATGAAAGAAACGCCAATCAAGATTCGTCGAGCAGAAGTGCGCAGCGGTGCCGGGTGGCAGGGCTGCGCTTGTCTGGTGCCAGCTCGTGCGAGGCACAAGACTAAGACGGAATTGTGACACCGCGATGACCCGGGTCTTACAGACTATGGCCCAGCATTTGTGACGCCTTTTCTCCGTGTCATATCAATGTCACAAAGCCTTCTTACAGTCCAGCCATCGCATCTTTCAACCCCTAAGAGGTCTGTACATGAAGTTGTCTGTGATTCACATTCTGGTGGCTGGTGCTCTGTCTGCGGGCGGTATGGGCCAGGCCCTGGCCCAGCAGGAAGCCACCGGCGCCGGCGCCAGCTTCCCTGCGCCGCTGTACTCGAAGTGGGCCGCCGATTACCACAAGGCCACCGGCGTGAAGATCAACTACCAGTCCGTGGGCTCCAGCGCCGGCATCAAGCAGATCGAAGCCAAGACCGTGGACTTCGGTGCTTCGGACGAGCCGCTCAAGGACGACGAACTGGCCAAGAAGGGCCTGGTGCAATTCCCCACCGTGATCGGCGGCATCGTGCCCGTGGTCAATATCAAGGGCATCCAGCCCGGCCAGCTCAAGCTGACCGGCCAGGTGCTGGGCGACATCTACCTGGGCAAGATCACCAAGTGGAACGACGAGGCCATCAAGGCCCTGAACCCCGGCGTGACCCTGCCTGACGCCACCATCGCTCCCGTGCGCCGTGCTGACGGCTCGGGCACCACCTTCGGCTTCACGAACTACCTGTCCAAGGTCAATGCCGAGTGGAAGGAAAAGGTTGGCGAAGGTAAGGCCGTGAACTGGCCCACGGGTGCCGGCGGCAAGGGCAATGAAGGCGTGGCCGCCTTCGTGGGCCGCCTGCCCAACTCCATCGGCTACGTCGAGTACGCCTATGTCAAGCAAAACAAGCTGACCTACACGCAGCTGCAGACCGCTGGCGGCGCCTTCGTGTCGCCCGACGACGCCACCTTCAAGGCCGCTGCCGCCGGTGCCGACTGGGCCAAGAGCTTCTACCAGATCCTGACCAACCAGTCCGGCAAGGATGCATGGCCCATCACCTCGGCCACGTTCATCATCATGCACAAGGCCCAGGACAAGCCCGCACAGGCCGCTGCCTCGCTGAAGTTCTTCGAGTGGGCCTACAAGTCCGGCGACAAGACCGCCACCGACCTGGACTACGTGCCCATGCCTGACGCCGTCAAGAACGTGATCTTCCAATCCTGGGGTCAAGTCAAGGACGCCTCGGGTACCGCGATTTCCCTGAAGTAAACCCTGAAAAGGGGCCGTGGCGCACCGCCGGCAGGTGCATCATGGCCCCCCTGATCTCCCCACAAACCGCGAATAAAGGCGCCTCACGTGTCCACAACGTCGCCCTCGAACTCGCTGGCCGCCTCTGCACAGGCTTCCCAGCGACGCACACCTTCTCCGCTACGCCCCCCGATGCTGTCGGGGCGCGTGGCGGATCGCTTGTTTGGCGCTCTCGCGCGTCTGGCCGCGCTGCTGACGCTGGGCCTGCTGCTGGCCATCCTGGCTTCGCTGCTGGTCGGCGCCTGGCCCGCCATCTATGAATACGGCCTGAGCTTTCTGGGCCGCAGCGTCTGGGACCCCGTTCGCAACGAATATGGCGGCCTGGTCATGATTTACGGCACGCTGGCCACTTCGGCCATCGCGTTGCTGATTGCGGTGCCCGTGAGCTTTGGCATCGCCCTGTTCCTCACCGAGCTGTCGCCCGCCTGGCTCAAGCGCCCGCTGGGCACCGCCGTCGAGCTGCTGGCTGCCGTGCCTTCCATCGTCTACGGCATGTGGGGCCTGATGGTCTTCGGTCCCGTGCTCTCCACCTATGTGCAGCAGCCGCTGCAAAAGCTGTTTCAGGGCGTTCCTTATCTGGAAGCCTTCGTGTCCGGCCCGCCCGTGGGCATCGGCATCCTGTCGGCCGGCATCATCCTGGCCATCATGATCATCCCCTTCATCGCCTCGGTGATGCGCGACGTGTTCGAAGTCACGCCGGCCCTGCTCAAGGAGTCGGCCTACGGCCTGGGCTCCACGACCTGGGAAGTGGTCTGGAAGGTCGTGCTGCCCTACACCAAGACCGGCGTGCTCGGTGGCGTGATGCTGGGTCTGGGCCGTGCGCTGGGCGAGACCATGGCCGTCACCTTCGTGATCGGCAACATGAACCAGCTCAACTCGCTGTCGGTCTTCGAGGCTGCCAACAGCATCACCTCGGCGCTGGCCAACGAGTTTGCCGAAGCGGGCGAAGGCCTGCACCAGGCTTCGCTGATCTATCTGGGCCTGGTGCTGTTCTTCATCACCTTCGTGGTGCTGGCCTGCTCCAAGGTGCTGCTCAACCGTCTGCAGAAGAATGAAGGAGCCCGCTCGTGAGCAGCACCTCCACCAAGATGATCAATGCCGCCGAACTGACGCGCGTGCGCCAGGCCAAGTACGCCAAGCGCAAGCGGGTGAACCAGGTGGCGCTGACCCTGTCGCTGGCTGCCATGGCCTTCGGCGTGTTCTGGCTGGTCTGGATCCTGTGGGAAACCATCACGCTGGGTATCGGCGGCCTGAGCCTGGCGCTGTTCAGCGAGATGACGCCTCCGCCCAATGAGGCGGGCGGCATTGCCAATGCCATCTTCGGCTCGCTGATCATGGTGGCGCTGGCCACCTTCGTCGGCACGCCCATCGGCGTGATGGCCGGTGTCTACCTGGCCGAATACGATGCGCGCGGCTGGCTGGCCAATACCACGCGCTTCGTCAACGACATCCTGCTGTCGGCACCTTCCATCGTGATCGGCCTGTTCGTCTACACCGTGGTCGTGGCGCGCTTCAAGAGCTTTTCCGGCTATGCGGGCGTGGTGGCACTGGCGCTGATCGTGATTCCCGTGGTCATCCGCACCACCGAGAACATGCTGGTGCTGGTGCCTGCCAGCCTGCGCGAAGCGGCCTATGCACTGGGCACGCCCAAGTGGAAGGTCATCATCATGGTGACGCTGCGTGCAGCGCGTGCCGGCGTGATCACCGGCGTGCTGCTGGCCGTGGCCCGCATTGCCGGGGAAACCGCTCCGCTGCTGTTCACGGCGCTGAACAACCAGTTCTGGAATGCCGACCTGTCCAAGCCCATGGCCAGCCTGCCGGTGACGATCTTCAAGTTCGCGATGAGCCCTTACGAGAATTGGCAGCAACTGGCCTGGGCCGGCGTGTTCCTGATCACCGTGGCGGTGCTCGGTCTCAATATCCTGGCGCGGTTCCTGACCCGCCAGAAGTAATGCAGCAATAAGCAATCAACAAGGACAAGGATCACGCAATGACTGCGACCTCTTCCACCGCGCTGAACTCCTCCAAGCTGACGGTTCGCGACCTGAACTTCTACTACGGCAAGTTCCACGCCCTCAAGGGCATCAACCTGGACATCCCCGAAAAGAAGGTCACGGCCTTCATCGGTCCGTCGGGCTGCGGCAAGTCCACGCTGCTGCGCACCTTCAACCGCATGTTCGAGCTGTACCCCGAGCAGCGCGCCGAAGGCCAGATCATGCTGGACGGCGAGAACCTGCTGACCAGCAAGCAGGACGTGGCGCTGATCCGCGCCAAGGTGGGCATGGTCTTCCAGAAGCCCACGCCGTTTCCCATGTCCATCTACGACAACATCGCCTTCGGCGTGAAGCTGTTTGAAAACCTCAGCTCCTCCGACATGGACGACCGTGTCGAATGGGCACTGCGCAAGGCGGCCCTGTGGGGCGAGGTCAAGGACAAGCTGCAGCAAAGCGGCTCGGGCCTGTCCGGCGGCCAGCAGCAGCGCCTGTGCATCGCGCGCGGCATTGCCATCAAGCCCGAAGTGCTGCTGCTCGACGAGCCCTGCTCGGCCCTGGACCCGATCTCCACGGCCAAGATCGAGGAGCTGATTGCCGAGCTGAAGAACGACTACACCGTCGTCATCGTGACGCACAACATGCAGCAGGCAGCGCGCTGCAGCGACTACACGGCCTACATGTACCTGGGCGATCTGGTGGAATTCGGAGACACCGAGCAGATGTTCTTCAAGCCCCAGCGCAAGGAAACGGAAGACTACATCACAGGCCGCTTCGGCTGAGCAGGAGCAATCGATGAACGAAAAACACCTTTCCAGCCAGTTCGACAGCGAACTCAACCGCGTCTCTGCGCGCGTCATGGAGCTCGGCGGCCTGGTCGAGTCCCAGATCCGCCAGGCGGTCTATGCGCTGTCGCGCTTCAGCATCGAGGCCGTGGAGCAGGTCGATGCCGCGGAAAAGCGCGTCAACGCCATGGAAGTGGAGATCGACCACGAGCTCTCGTCCATCATCGCCCGGCGCCAGCCCACGGCGCGCGACCTGCGCCTGCTGATCGCCTTCTCCAAGGCCACGGCCAATCTGGAGCGCATGGGTGATGAAGCGCACAAGATGGCGCGCATGGTCAAGTCCATCATCGAAAGCGGTGCTGCGCGCTCCCTGCCCACGGGCGACCTGCGCACGGCGGCCGAGATGGCCTCGGGCCTGCTGCGCAAGACGCTGGACGCCTTTGCGCGCCTGGACACCAAGGCTGCCGTGGCCATCCTCAAGGAAGATGATCTGATCGACCAGGAGTTCGACGGCTTCGTGCGCAAGCTCATCACCTACATGATGGAAGACCCGCGCACCATCTCGGCCAGCCTGGACCTGCTGTTCCTGGCCAAGGCCATCGAGCGCATCGGCGACCATTCCAAGAATGTGGCCGAGCTGATCATCTATCTGGTGGAGGGCAAGGATGTCCGTCACCAGACCATGGATGCCATTGAGTCGGCAGTGCTGTAAGTGCCGGAGGCGAACAACGGATGAAGAAGATGCCCATGGTCCTCATCGTCGAGGACGAGCCCGCCATCGCGGAGCTGATCGCTGTCAACCTGCGGCACAACGGCTTCCAGCCGGTCTGGGCCGAGGATGGCGTGACGGCTCAGCGCGAGCTGGATGCCGTGCTGCCCGACGTGATCCTGCTTGACTGGATGCTGCCCGGCGCCAGCGGCCTGTCCCTGGCGCGCAAATGGCGCGCGGACAGCCGCACCAAGGCCGTGCCCATTCTGATGCTCACGGCGCGCGGCGATGAACCCGACAAGGTGGCGGGGCTCGATGCGGGCGCCGATGACTACATCACCAAGCCCTTCTCGACCCAGGAGCTGCTCGCGCGCATCCGTGCCGTGCTGCGGCGCCGTGCGCCCGAGCAGATTCAGGACAAGGTCAATATCGGCGAGCTGGTGCTCGATGCCGCCGCGCACCGCGTGAGCTGGCAGGGCGACATGATCAAGGTGGGCCCCACCGAGTTCAAGCTGCTGCACTACCTGATGAAGCACCCCGAGCGCGTGCACAGCCGTGCCCAATTGCTGGACAAGGTCTGGGGCGATCACGTCTTCATCGAGGAGCGCACGGTGGACGTGCACGTCAAGCGGCTGCGCGAGGCGCTGGGCATGGCCGGGGCATTGATCGAGACGGTACGCGGCGCCGGCTACCGGCTCAGCGCGCAGGCGCTGGCCTGAGGTCGTTTTTTCCGCATGAATCCACGCATGGCCTTCGCGGGTCATGCCAGGGCGCCGCTGCCCCGGGCAGCGAATACAACGCAAAGAAGGCGCAAGTATGGGTTGGCGAGGTTTTCGCTTGTTGGCGTCCCAGATCGCGGGCGCATTGCTGGGCTGGTGGCTCTGGGGCGTCATGTCCGCCTCCAGCCCCGGCATGGCCGCCCAGGCCGTGGCGGCCCTGACGGGGGCGTTGTGCGCGGGCTGGATCTGGTGGCTGGTGGACAGCTGGAACGCCATGCGCCTGCTGTCCTGGCTGCGCCAGTCGGAGCTGCGGGAGGCGCCCGAGCTCAGCGGCATCTGGGGTGAGGCCAGCGTGCGCATGCGCCGGTGGCTGCGCCAAAGCGTGCAGCAGGTGCAGCAGGGCGATCAGCGCCTCAACGACATTCTTTCCGCCCTGCAGGCCAGCCCCAATGGCGTGGTCCTGCTGGACGCCGATGGGCGCATCGAATGGTGCAACCAGATTGCGGCGCGGCAGTTCGGCTTCGATGCCGAACGCGACCTGCTGCAAAGCATTGGCAACCTGGTGCGCGACCCCGAGTTCAGCGCCTATTTCGCCACCCAGGATTTCTCACGCGACCTGGTCATGCAGGGCCGCGAAAGCACGGCCTCGCGGCCCGTCAAGCTGTCGGTGCAGCTGTATGGCTATGGCGAAGGGCGCAAACTGCTGCTGGCGCGCGATGTCACCGCGGTGGAGCAGGCAGAGGCCATGCGCCGCGACTTCGTGGCCAATGTCTCGCATGAAATCCGCACGCCGCTGACCGTGCTCGTGGGCTTTGTGGAGACGCTGCAGAACCTGCCGCTGGAGCCCGAGGAGCGCAACCGCTACCTGGGACTGATGGCCCAACAGGCCGAGCGCATGCAGCATCTGGTGGAAGACCTGCTGGCGCTGTCGCGCCTGGAGGGCAGCCCCTTGCCCAGCAGCAACGAATGGGTGCCCGTGGCCCAGCTGATGCAGCGCTGCGAGAACGAGGCGCGCGGCCTGTCTTCCATGCTCACGCGCAAGCAATCCCTGCCGCATGCGCTGAGCTTTCCGTCGGCCGAGATGCTGGCGCAGGCCGGTGAGGTGGCCGGCGCCAGCGCCGAGCTGCAAAGCGCTTTCTCCAACCTGCTGGCCAACGCCATGCGCTATACGCCGGCAGGCGGGCGCATTGAGGTGACCTGGGAGAGCCTGCCTGATGGATCGGCACGCTTTGCCGTGCAGGATTCCGGTCCAGGCATCGAACCCAAGCACCTGGCGCGTCTGACAGAACGCTTTTACCGTGTGGACCGCAGCCGTTCGCGCGACACCGGCGGCACGGGCCTGGGCCTGGCCATCGTCAAGCATGTGCTGCAGCGCCATGGCGCCAAGCTGGGCATCACCAGCGCGCCGGGCCAGGGGTCGGAGTTTTCCGTGACCTTTCCGGCCAGCCGCGTCCGCATCGCGGCCCCAGGCACACGCGAAGTCGGCGAGGCCCGCGAAAGCCGCGCCGCATAGGCGTGGCCCCGTGTGAACGGCCGTTGCCGTTCAGCGGCTTGTGGCTTTGCGCACGATGGCGCTGAACACCAGGGCCGTCACCAGCAGCGCACAGGCACTGCTGGCCCAGAACGGGGCGGGCGTGCCATGGTGCAGCCAGGCGGGCAGGGCGCTGTCCGTGCCGTAGGCCAGCCAGTATCCGCCGGCCAGTCCGCCACCCCACAGCAGCAGGCAGTAGATGACCAGCGGCGCCACGGTGATGCGGTAGCAGCGCAGCACGAAGAGGCAGAAGGTCTGCACTGCGTCGGCCACATGGTAGGCAGCCACCCAGGCCAGCAGGCTGGCGGTAGTGGCCACCACTTCGGGGTTGCTGCTGTAGATGCGGGCCAGCCCCTCGCGGGACAGGAACAGTGCCGAGGCCAGCACCAGTCCACCCGTTGCCGCAAGCCGCCAGCCCGTGGTGACAAGGCGGCGCGCCATGGCCTCGTCCCCCGCGCCGCGCCAGTAGCTGATCCGCGCGCTGGTGGCAATCGCCAGCGACAGGGGCACCATGTAGCACAGAGCCGCAAGATTGGCAGCAATCTGGTGGCTGGCCGAGGACAGCGTGCCCTGGCGCGCCACGAACAAGGCCATCAGCGTGAACGAGGTCACCTCCACCAAAATTGCCAGCCCTGCAGGAACGCCCAGTCGAGCGAACTGCGCCAGTTGCGGCCAGTTCGGGGGCTCCATGCGCTGCCACAGCGCCAGGGGCGCATACAGACTCTGGCTGCGCATCAGCACGAATGCGAGGGCGACCATGGCGTAGTTCACCACCAGCGTGGCCCAGGCACAGCCCTCGGCGCCCAGCGCAGGCAGGCCGGCGCCGCCAAAGGCCAGCCAGATCGACAGGGGGATTTTCAGCAGCAGCGACAGCAGCTGCAGCCAGGTCACCAGCAGGGGATGGCCCAGCGCCTGGTTCAGTGTGCTGTAGATGCGAAACAGCAGCGCGGCCGGAAGGCTCCAGGCCAGCACCGAAAGATAGGCCCGCACCTCCACCTGCAGCGGTGGCGGCACATCGGCCCAGCGCAGCAGCGCATCGGGAAACAGCAGCACGCCCATGCCCAGGGCGCAGGCGGCCAGCAGCATGTACATGGCCTGGCGCAGCGTGCGGCCTATGGCCTCGGGCTGTCCGGCGCCGCGATGCTCGGCCCACAGCGGCAGCAGGGCCTGGAAGATGCCCATCAGCGAGACATAGACACTCACGAAGATGGCCGAGCCCACGGACAGCGCTGCCAGCGCTTCTTCGGCGTAGCGGCCCGCCACGATGGTGTCGGTCACGCCGAAGGCCATCACCGCCAGCTGCCCGGCCAGCACGGTCAGCGCGTGCTGGGCGATGGTGCGCCGTTCGGTGCCCAGTGGCGCGCGCGCGGGCTGGCTCATGGCCTGGCCTGGGCGCGGCTCGCCTCGGGCCTGCGCTTCAAGACCAGCAGGAAGTCCTTGCGATCGGTGGGGCGCACCACGCGGGCCACGGTTTCCCAGGTGCCCTGCAGGCGCGCGCTGTGCGGGTCCAGCCAGGTTTCTTCCTCGGCCACCATCCAGTCGCAGCGGGCGGCGCCGGCCATGCTCAGGCGTTGGGTGTCGATGTCGCCGTAGTAGCGCAGCGCCGCAATGTGGGCGCGGGGCAGGCCATAGGTTTGCACGCAGCTGCCGTCCTTGGGCAGTTCGGCCAGCACCTGGCGCATCTGCGGCTCGAAGCTGCGCGCGTGGTCCAGCAGCGGCAGCCACAGCGTCATCAGCAGCAGCCAGCCCAGCGTGGCGCCGCTGGCCGGCAGCACCAGGCTCTTCCAGATGGCGGCGCGGTTGCGCGATGTGCGCCAGGCGACGAGCACGCACCAGGCCAAGGTGGCGGCAACCGCCACGGCGAAGGAGAACACCGAGAATTCCGGCGTGAACTGCGGAGCCAGCCTGGCCACATTGGCGGCCGGCTTGGCGGGAATGCCCGTCTGCAGCGAGAGCCAGATCACCCAGATGGCAATGGCGGCGGCGCTGAAGAACAGCAGGGTGAACCAGTCGATCAAGGCGCTGATGCTGCGGCGCAGCGTCGGCAGGGCAAAGGCTGCCAGCGTGGCGATGGCGGGCAGGCCCAGCAGCAGGGCGCGGTCCGCAGGCAGCGTGCTCAGCGAAGCGATCACCGGAATGACGGCAAACCACAGCGGCAGCGCCAGATGGGGATAGCGGCGAGGCGCGGCGATCTGGCGGCGCCAGACCCACAGGGTCCACATGGCCAGCGGCCAGGCCGGCCAGCTGAACCACAGCAGCAGCCTGACCAGGCTTTGCCATTCCTTGGCGGTGCCGCTGTCCACAAGGCGCCAGGCCCATTGGTCCAGCCACAAGGACAGTGCAGCCGCCAGCAGTGTGACGCCCAGCCACAGTGCGGTCCAGATGCGCGCCTCGCGCGGCGCGGGCGAGGGCTCGTCACCCCAGGTGCGCGAGAAGAACGCCATGGTCGCACCGCCCAGGCCGAACAGCGTGGCCACGGTCGGCGCGCCGCTCAGCGCCAGGCCCGGCAGGCCCAGCAGCAGCGCCAGCATGGCGGTGCGGCCGTGATAGGGCATGGCCGCGGCGGCAAAGAACAGCAGGGCCGCGCAGCCCAGCTGGGTCATGTAGCTGGTGGTTTCATGGGAAAGCTGGGCCAGGCCCAGGCAGGCCACCAGGGCCAGCAGGCCGCCATCGGCCATGGCGCGCGCATAGTCGGTGGGCTGTGCCTCGCCGCCAAAGGCAAAGGCCACGGGGCGCGCGCCCGGCGTGCGCGCCAGGTAGTACACGCCCCACCAGGTGGCCGTCAGCGTGAGCACCAGCATGGCGATGAAGGGCAGGCGTGCCGCCATCTCCAGATGCAGCCAGGAAGGCGCTCCCTGCATGGCCAGTGCGCCAAGCCAGTACGACAGCAGGCCCTCGGATTCGGGCAGCAGGCCCGCCATGCGCGGTGCCAGCCACGAGGTATGGCCCAGGGCCAGCTCCCGCATGTAGCCGAAGGCCTCCATGTCGGCCATGCGCCAGGGGCTGCGCCCCACATATCCGGGCACGACATAGGCCAGGCACAGCAGCAGCAGCGACCAGCGGGGCAGGCGGCGCACGGCGCTTTGGGCAACGATGGCAGGGGTGGGCTGGTTCACTCACAGGACTTTCTGCAACGGAGGGCGCAAGAATACGCGAAGCAAGGGCCTCGAAAAGCGTGGAACATGGCTGGCCGGCAGGGATTGGCCGGACTGCGAAAAACAAAAGGGCAGCGCGGTTGCCCGTGCTGCCCTTCTGGCCGGAGAAGCAGGATTTACTTCTTGCCGAAACGGTTGCGGAAGCGCTCCACACGGCCGCCCATGTTGTCCACCGACTTTTGCGTGCCGGTGTAGAACGGGTGCGACTCGGACGAGGTGTCCAGCTTGAACAGGGGGTAGTCCTTGCCTTCGAAGGTGTCGGTTTCCTTCGTGTTCACGCACGAGCGGGTCACGAACTTGAAGCCGTTGGACAGGTCCACGAACAGAACTTCGCGGTAGTTGGGGTGGATGCCTTCTTTCATGATCTTTCCTTCTGATGCAAGTGCGGTAGCCGTGCCTGACCCGCTGCAACCTTTGTAGCGGTTCAAATCAAGCGTACTTTCCGCAAGAAAAAGCCCTGCATTATCGCATAGTGCTCAGTTGCGTGCCAAGCCGGCGGGCCTGGGGCCCGTGTACGCCGCGCGTGGCCGGATGATCTGCCGTGTGGCGCGCTGCTCCAGCGCCTGTGCCAGCCAGCCTGCGCAGCGGCCCAGCGCGAACAGCCCGAAGGCGCTGCCCGCCGGCAACTGCAGGTGCCGCCGCAGTGCCACCAATGCGAAATCGACCGAAGGGGCCAGGCCGGTGAGTGCCATCACTTCGGCCGCCAGGGCCGCCGCCGGTCCCTGCCTGGGCAGCATTTCCAGCAACAGGGCGGCGCGCACATCGCCTTCGGGGTAGAGGTGGTGGCCGAAGCCGGGCAGGGTCTCGCCGCGCGCCAGGCGCTGGCGCAGGCGTGCCGGGGCCTGCGCCTCGCCCAGCTCGTCCCAGAGCGCCTCGACGCGCGCGGTCGTGCCTCCGTGGCGCCCGCCCGTCAGGGCGGCAAGGCCCCCCACCACGGCCGCCCGCAGGCTGGCTCCCGTGGATGCCACGCAGCGCGCCGTGAAGCCGGAGGCGTTGAGTTCATGGTCGGCGCACAGCACCAGGGCCATGCGCACCAGGTTGGCGCCTTGTGCGTCCAGACCCCAGGCCTGGGCGCATTGCAGGTGGATGGGGGTCTTGTCCGGCGCCGTGCCCAGCAGGCAGGCTGCCAGCAGGCGCAGGAGTGCTCCGCAGCCTGCCGCCAGCCGTTCTGGCGATTGCTGCCATGCGGCAGTGGCCGCGTCATCGCTGGCGACGGTGAACAGGGCCAGCAATGTGTTTTCGCAAGGCTGGCCGGCCATGCGCTGCTGCAGGTCGGGCAACACAGGGGCGGCCTCCACGGCGTGTGCAGCGAAGGCGGCATCGGCCGGGTATTGCCAGAGCAGGGCGGCGGTCTCTTCCAGCGTGTGCGAGCGTGCCCAGTCCACGGCGTCCTCGCCACGGTAGTAGAGGCGGCCCTGTTCTATCAGCGTGATCGATGACTCCAGCACCGGCAGGCCCCAGTTGAGCGCGGCCTGGGCGACTTCGCGGGGTTTGCGGCCCTGGCCGCGCTGGCGCGCGAGCTGCTCGACCTCTTCGCGCAGGTAACGGCTTTCGCGCGGCGTGTCTGCCGCGTGGGCGTGCAACAGACCCCGGCTGACATAGGCATACAGCGTGGCGCGGCTCACGCCCAGCAGTGCGGTGGCTTCGGTCGAGTTCAGATAGTCGGGCATGGATGTGATGATATGTTGATTTATTTAATCAATATTGACAATATTTTCTGGAAATCTATGGTGCGGGTTCCAACCCTTGTTTCCGTTGCCAGGAGTGCTCCATGTCCAGTCTTCCATCCCCTTGCGCTTTTGATCACTGCGCCGCCCAGATCTGGGCGGCACTGGAAGGCGCCCAGGGCGCGCTGCACCGTCTGGAGATGCGCGGGCAAGGCGCCTTGACCTCGGTGTTTCCGGTCTCCGATCTGGCGGCGGCCAGCCTGGGTGTGGCAGGCCTTGCCATCTCCGAGCTGGTGGCCCAATGCGGCGCTGCCGCGCCGCAGGTGGTGGTGGACCGCAGGCTCGCGTCCCTGTGGTTTGGCAGCAGCCTGCATCCACTGGGCTGGGAGATGCCCGCGCTGTGGGACGCCGTGGCCGGTGACTACCGCACGGCCGATGGCTGGATCCGCCTGCATACCAATGCGCCCCACCACCGCGCAGCGGCGCTGGCCGTGCTCGGCGCACCGGCCGACCGGGAGGCTGTGGCGACGGCGGTCGGGCGCTGGACGGCGCATGAATTGGAGTCGGCCGTTGTCGCGCAGGGTGGCTGTGCTGCCGCCATGCGCGGGCTGGCTGCCTGGGCTGCGCATCCGCAGGGGCAGGCCGTGCAGCAGGAGCCTTTGCTGGCGTGGCAGATGCATTCTCAGCAGGGCCAGCCCTTCAGTTTCAGTGCTGGTGCGTGGCAGCCATCGGCGCAGCGGCCGCTGCAGGGGCTGCGCGTGCTGGATCTGACGCGCATCCTGGCCGGTCCCGCCGCCACGCGCTGGCTGGCGGGCCATGGTGCCGAGGTGCTGCGCATCGATCCGCCCGGTTGGGAGGAGCCGGGTACGGTGCCTGAAGTCACGCTGGGCAAGCGCTGCGCCCGGCTGGACCTGCGGGCGCCCCAGGATCGTGCCGTGTTCGAGCAACTTCTGGCCGGCGCCGACGTGCTGGTCCACGGTTACCGGGACGGTGCGCTGGAGGGGCTGGGATTCGGGGCCGCGTGGCGCCGTCGACTGAATCCCTCGCTCATCGATGTGTCGCTCAACGCCTATGGATGGAGCGGGCCCTGGCAGCGGCGGCGCGGCTTCGACAGCCTGGTGCAGATGAGCGCCGGCATTGCCGATGCAGGCATGCACCGGCTGGGCCGTGACCGGCCCACGCCCCTGCCGCTGCAGGCGCTGGACCACGCCACCGGCTATCTGATGGCTGCCGCTGTGGTGATGGCGCTGGTACGGCGCATGCAGGGGCAGGGCGGCAGCACGGTGCGCGCCGCGTTGGCGCGCACCGCCCCTCTTCTGGCGGGGCATGGCGGGGGCGAACCGGATGC
>NZ_JACVUR010000040.1:0-54334 GCF_016516495.1 Delftia sp. S65 | reverse complement strand
GGGACCTACGGATTAACAGTCCGGCGCTCTACCAACTGAGCTATTGAGGAACAAGACCTAGATTATATGACGTAAAAAACACGTCACAGAAAACTCGGGGGAATTTTTTCAGGAAGGCCGGCTGCAGGCCTTCATTCTCACGGCTCGGGCCTGAACCACAGCCACACCAGCACGCAGCCCATGGAGGTCAGCGCCACGGCCTGCACCCAGGCGGGCGGGCGTGTCCACAGCAGTATGACGGCGCACAGGCTCATCATGGCACTGGCGCTCCATTTGGCGCGCCGGCTCACGCAGCCGCCCCGTGCCCAGTTGCGCAGCATGGGGCCGAACAGGCGATGGCGCCACAGCCAGGTGTGCATGCGCTGCGAGCTGCGCGCCGCGGCCCAGCCGGCCATGAGCACGAACACCGTGGTGGGCAATCCTGGAATGAAGATGCCGGCAATGCCCGTAGCCAGGCTCAGGCAGGCAAACAGCTGCAGCGCCCAGCGCAACGGGGCGGCCGGCATGCGGTGCAGGGGAGGGGGGTCATCATCATGGAAGGCCGGCGCCGTGCCTGCCTGCGCAGTGGCCTCTGGCTCCAGGGTCTGTGCCGTGGGTATTTGCTGCGCGCCTGCCTCACGGTCCTCTGGGGACGCGGTGGATGACTCTCTGGCGGTGCTGGGCATGCTGCGATTGTGCCAGCGCGCTGTGGCCATGGCGGCCAAGAGGTAGCCAAGAGGTGGCCAGGGGGCGGCCGGGAGCCGGGCGGCCGCTATGCTTGGCAACCCGCATTTACATGCATAGCCTTGCACTGCCATGACTGTCCGCACCATTTTGAAGATGGGCGATCCGCGCCTGCTGCGCGTCGCCCAGCCCGTGACCGAATTCGACACCGACGATCTGCACCTGCTGCTCAGCGATTTGCTGGACACCATGCATGCAGCCAACGGCGCGGGGCTGGCCGCGCCGCAGATTGGCGTGGACCTGCAGATGGTGGTGTTCGGCTCCGGCCTGCCCAATCCGCGCTACCCCGAAGCGCCCGTGGTGCCGCGCACCGTGCTCATCAACCCGGTCATCACGCCCATGGGCGAGGACGAGCAACTGGACTGGGAAGGCTGCCTGTCCGTACCCGGCATGCGCGGCATGGTGCCGCGCTGGAACCATATCCGCTACACGGGCTTCGATGTGTTTGGCGATGCCATCGACCGCACGGTGGATGGCTTTCATGCGCGCGTGGTCCAGCATGAGTGCGATCACCTCTGGGGAAAGCTCTATCCCATGCGCATGCGTGACTTCAGCCAGTTCGGCTTCACCGATGTGCTGTTCCCCGGCATCAGCGTGGCCGAGGACGACTGAGCGGGCGGGCGCTGCCCGTATTCAAGGATCTTCGGTCAGGTCTTTGTATACAAATCGGTAGACAATTTTTCCATGCTGGCGCCGTACATTGGCACTTCCCGCCAAGGCGGGGATTGTGTGCGTTCGCCCGCCAAGAGCTGCCAAGCAGCCACCGGGCTTCGCGATGCAGGATGCAGGAGAGCGCGGCCTATCGGGTCGGCGGCAAAAGGTGCGCGGGGGCGCGCCTGCCGCCATCCGGCTGCCGCGTACTTGTCCGGCGTTCTGTGAACAAGAGGACAAGGAGACAGCGATGGAAAAAAGTTCTGGCAATGCGCCGGCCCTGGGTACAGACATCCGCCCGGAGGACGAGCAACTCGGCCTCACGGCCAACACCCTCTATGGTTTGCAGCATGTGCTGACCATGTACGGAGGCATCGTGGCCGTGCCCCTGGTCATGGCCAATGCGGCCGGCATGTCGGCGGCCGACACGGGCCTGCTGATCACGGCCTGCCTTTTCATGGGCGGGCTGGCCACGCTGCTGCAGACGCTGGGCATTCCGTTCTTCGGCTCGCGCCTGCCGCTGGTGCAGGGCGTGTCCTTCTCGGGCGTGGCCACCATGGTCAGCATCCTGCACACGGGCGGCGGCATGCAGGGCGTGCTGGGCGCCGTGCTCTTTGCCTCGGTGTTCGGCCTGATCATTGCGCCCATTTTTTCCAAGCTCACCCGGTTTTTTCCGCCGCTGGTCAATGGCTGCGTGATCACCATCATCGGCCTGTCGCTGATGCCGGTGGCGGCCCACTGGGCCATGGGCGGCAATCCCCAGGCGGCCGACTACGGCAGCATGGGCAACATCGGGCTGGCGGGCCTGTCGCTGGTCATCGTGCTGGCGCTGAGCAAGCTGGGCAACGCCATGATCTCGCGCCTGTCCATCCTGCTGGCCATCGTCATCGGCACAGCGGTGGCGGCCATGATCGGCAAGTCCGACTTTTCCGAGGTGGGCAGCGGTGCCTGGTTCGCCGTGCCCATGCCGCTGCACTTCGGCTGGCCGACCTTCAGCCTGGCGGCGACGCTTTCCATGTCCATCGTGATCCTGGTGACGCTGGTGGAAACCTCGGCCGACATCCTGGCCGTGGGCGACATCGTGGGCACCCGCGTGGATTCGCGCCGCCTGGCCGACGGCCTGCGCGCCGACATGCTGTCCAGCGTGGTGGCGCCGTTCTTCGGCTCGTTCACGCAGAGCGCCTTTGCCCAGAACGTGGGCCTGGTCGCGGTCACCGGCATCAAGAGCCGCTATGTGGTGGCCTTCAGCGGCCTGATCCTGATCGCCTTCGGCCTGCTGCCCATCATGGGGCGCATCGTGGCCTGCGTGCCGCCCTCGGTGCTGGGCGGCGCGGGCCTGGTGCTCTTTGGCACGGTGGCGGCCAGCGGCATCCGCACGCTGGCCAAGGTGGACTATCACAACAACATGAACCTGATCATCGTGGCGGCGTCCATCGGCATGGGCGTGCTGCCCATGGTCAAGCCGGACTTCTATCACCACTTCCCGGACTGGTTCGCCACCATGTTCCATTCGGGCATCAGCTCCACGGCGGTGACCGTGCTGCTGTTGAACCTGGTCTTCAACCACTTCAAGCAGGGCAACCCCGAGGAGCCTTCGGTGTTCGGCGCAGGTTCTGAGCGCGTGCTCAGCGAGGCCGTGCTGTCTGCCCTGGCCGATGGCGACCGGGTGGTCGATGGCAAGCTCTATGACCGCGAGGGCAAGGAAGTGGCCACGGTGTCGGCGCCTGCGGCTGCCATGCACTGACGGCCGCACCCGCGCCTGGATGCAAAAGGCCCGCCCTGGTTGACAGGGCGGGCCTTTTTTCGCCGCAAGTTCAGACCGCCAAGGCCTGCAGCAGCTCGGTTTCTATGAGCAGCTGGCGCTGGTTGTTCTGCAGTTCGGCGCCCTCGATCAGAAAGCTGTCTTCCACGCGCTCGCCCAGCGTGCTGACCTTGGCCAATTGCACGCTCAGGTGGTGCTGGGCCAGGATGCGCGCCACGGTGTAGAGCAGGCCGGCGCGGTCCGTGGCCGAGATGGACAGCAGCCAGTGCTGGGCTTTCTCGTCGGGCTGCAGCGTGACGCGCGGCGCAAAGGGGAAGCTTTTGACGCGGCGCGACAGGCGCCGGGGGGATGGCTCGCGCAGCGGCCCGCCCTGCATCAGCGCGGCGACCAGGTCGTTCTCGACCATGTGCATCAGCTCGCGGTACTGCTCCTGCATGGCGGGCGCGACCACCTGGAAGGTGTCCAGCGCATAGCTGTTGTGGGCCGTGTGCACGCGCGCATCCAGAATGGAGAAGGCCGCCCGGTCGAAGTAGCCGCAGATGCGCGCGAACAGATCGGGCTGGTCAGGCGCGTAGACCAGCACCTGCAGCCCCTCGCCGGCCAGGGAGCGGCGCGCGCGCACCACGGGGCGGGTGGTGCCCACATGGCGCGACAGGTGGCGCGTGTGCCAGGCGATGTCGGCCGCCTCGTGGCGCATGAAATAGTCCACGCCCAGCGTGTCCCAGAGCTTCTTGTGCGATTCGAAGGGCTGGGCTGTCAGTGCCAGCTGCACCAGGGCTTCGCGGCGGCGGGCCTCGATTTCGGCGGCTGCATCGGGCGCGCGTCCGCCCATGACGCGCAAGGTCAGGCGATAGGTGTCCTCCAGCAGCTTGCCCTTCCAGGCGCTCCAGACCTTGGGGCTGGTGCCGCGGATGTCGGCCACGGTCAGCAGGTACAGGGCCGTGAGGTTGCGCTCGTTGCCCACGCGCTCGGCAAAGGCCTGGATCACCTCGGGGTCCGACAGATCCTGCTTTTGCGCGACCTGGCTCATGGTCAGGTGCTCGCGCACGAGGAATTCGATCAGCTCGGCGTCGGCGCGCGCAATGCCGTGGGCGCGGCAAAAGCGCTTGGCCTCCACGGCGCCGATGATGGAGTGGTCGCCGCCGCGGCCCTTGCCGATGTCGTGGAACAGCGCGGCCACGTACAGCAGCCAGGGCTTGTCCCAGCCGCTGGCCAGTTGGGAGCAGAACGGGTACTCATGCGCATGCTCGGCCATGAAAAAGCGCCGCACATTGCGCAGCACCATGAGGATGTGCTGGTCCACCGTGTAGACGTGGAACAGGTCATGCTGCATCTGGCCCACGATGCGCCGGAACGGCCACAGGTAGCGCCCCAGCACCGAGGTCTGGTTCATCAGCCGCATGGCGTGCGTGATGCCGCTGGGCTGCTGCAGGATCTTCATGAAGGTGGCGCGGTTGACCGGGTCGCGCCGGAAGGCCGCATCCATCAGGTCCCGCGCGCCGTACAGCGCGCGCAGCGTGCGCGCCGACAGGTCGGTGAGGCCCACATGGGTCTCGTACATCAGGAAGGTTTCGAGGATGGCGTGCGGCTCGCGCTCGTAGAGATCGTCGCTGGCCACCTCGATAGTGCCGGCCTTCTCGTAGAAGCGCGAGTTCAGCCGGATGCGCGGCGTGGGGCGCGGGTTCAGCCGCTCCTCGATGTTCAGCCGCAGGATCTGGCACAGCTGGGTCACGGCCTTGGCCGCCCAGTAGTAGTGGCGCATCAGCGTCTCGCTGGCGCGCATGGCCAGCTTGCGCCCCTCGGCCGAGGTGGAGCGGTAGCCAAAGGCCTCGGCCACGGCGGTCTGCTGGTCGAAGACCAGGCGGTCCTCATGCCGGCCCGCCACCGCATGCAGGCGAGCCCGTATCAGGCTCAGCAGGGCTTCGTTGTCCTCGAGCTGCCGGCGCTCGAAATCGGTGATCAGCCCCTTGCCGGCCAGGGCCTGCCAGCTGCTGCCCAGGCCTGCGGCACGGGCCAGCCAGATCATGGTGTGCAGATCGCGCAGGCCGCCGGGCGATTCCTTGCAGTTGGGCTCCAGCGAGTAGGGCGTGCTCTCGTACTTGTTGTGGCGCTGGCGCATTTCCAGCAGCTTGCCGGACAGAAAGGCGTGCGCATTCATCTGGGCCTGGTAGCGCGTCTGGAACTCGGCGAACAGCGGCTCGCTGCCGCAGATGCGGCGTGATTCGAGCAGGGCGGTCTGCACCGTCAGGTCGCGCTCGGATTCCTCCAGGCATTCGGCCAGCGTGCGCACGCTGGAGCCGATCTCCAGGCCCGCGTCCCAGCAACTGCCGATGAATTTCTCGATGCGCGAGGCCAGCTCGGCATCTGCCGTGCCGGCGGCTGGCAGCAGCACCAGCACGTCGATGTCGGAATAGGGAAACAGCTGGGCGCGCCCGAAGCCGCCCACGGCGGCCAGGCAGGCCTCGGGCGGCATGCCGGCACGATGCCACAGCGCGCGCAGCAGCGTGTCGGCCAGATCGCTCAGGTGCTGCAGCACCAGGCGCACGCCGCGCCGGCCCATGGTGGGCGCCAGCAGCGAGCCTATCCAGCGCCCGCGATCCCGGGCGTACTGCACGCGCAACTGCTCCAGCGAGTCCGGGGCAGAGGGCGCAGCGTGGGAAGGAGTGTGGTCAGTGGTCTGTTTCATGCGCGGCGAGGGCAGGGAAGGCGCCGGGAGCGGGTGCCCCGGACGCCATGCCATTTTGCCTGCGCATCACGCAAGAAACATGCCGAGCCTCAGCAGCTCGTAGTGGTAACGAAGGGGGGCAGCGCGGGCGAGCCGGCCGACAGGGTCATGACTTCGTAGCCGGTCTTGGTCACCACCAGGGTGTGTTCCCACTGGGCCGAGAGGCTGTGGTCCTTGGTCACGATGGTCCAGCCGTCCTTGCCCAGCTCCTTGATCTCGCGCTTGCCCAGGTTGAGCATGGGCTCGACGGTGAAGACCATGCCTTCTTCCAGCACGGTGCCCGTTCCAGGGCGACCGTAGTGCAGGATCTGGGGCTCTTCGTGGAACTTCTGGCCGATGCCGTGGCCGCAGAACTCGCGCACCACCGACAGGCCGTGGCCTTCGGCAAAGGTCTGGATGGCGTTGCCGATGTCGCCCAGCGTGGCGCCGGGCCTGACCTGCTGGATGCCCAGCCACATGGCGTCGAAGGTCAGTGCCGACAGGCGCTTGGCTGCGATGGAGCACTCTCCGATCATGAACATGCGGCTGTTGTCGCCGTACCAGCCGTCCTTGGTGATGACCGTGACGTCCACATTGACGATGTCGCCCTTCTTGAGCGGCTTGTCATTGGGAATGCCGTGGCAGACCACATGGTTGACCGAGGTGCACAGGTGTCCGGGGTAGGGAGGGTAGCCGGGCGGCTGGTAGCCGATGGTGGCGGAGACCGTGCCCTGCTGCGCCATGCATTCGGCGCCCAGGCGGTCGATCTCGGCCGTGGTGATGCCGGGCTTGATGTGGGGGGTGATGTAGTCCAGCACTTCCGAAGCCAGGCGGCAGGCCACGCGCATGGCTGCGATGTCTTCAGCGCTCTTGATGGTGATGCTCATGCCCGCAATTATCCCATTGCGCCTTCGGGCGTGCAGGGGTAAGGGGTGGCTGTCGCCATCGGGACGGCTCAGCCCGGTAAAATAGCGGCCTCACCGATTCAGCGCCTTGCAGCCAGCCCCCGGAGGGCGGGGCCGCAGGGCGCTTTTCACAAGCCTCCTCACCCAACAGGCCGCCACGTGACCTTGCATCTGACACAGTTGGAGGGTGGAAACGCTCTCAGCTCGTTCCGCGCCCAGCAGCTCCTGACCGAACTGGTCTCCATCCATCCCAAAATCACCGGCATTGCCGCGCGCTTCGTGCACCTGGTGGCCACGGACGCCGCACCCACGCCCGCATTGCAAGAGCGCCTCCAGGCGCTCTTGACCTATGGAGACCCCTATGAAGGCCCGGCCGACGGTGCCGCCCTGGTGGTCACTCCGCGCCTGGGAACGATCTCCCCCTGGGCCTCCAAGGCCACGGACATTGCCCGCAACTGCGGCCTGGGCGTGTTCCGCGTGGAGCGCATCACCGAATACCGCATCGCCTTCAAGACCGGCCTGCTGAGCAATGTGCTGGGCAGCGCGCCTGAACTTTCGGCCGAGCAGACTGCACGGATCGCCGCCTTGCTGCACGACCGCATGACCGAGTCGGTCTTCGCCACGCGCGCCGAGGCCGAGCAACTGTTCTCCGCCCTGGACGCCGCTCCCATGGAGTTCGTCGATGTGCTGGGCGGCGGCCGCGCCGCGCTGGAGACTGCCAACCGCCAATGGGGCCTGGCCCTGGCCGACGACGAGATCGACTACCTGGTCGATGCCTTCAAGGGCCTCAAGCGCAATCCCACGGACGTGGAGCTGATGATGTTCGCGCAGGCCAACAGCGAGCACTGCCGCCACAAGATCTTCAACGCCCAGTTCACCATCGACGGCGAGGCCCAGGACAAGAGCCTGTTCGGCATGATCCGCAACACGCACCAGGTCTCGCCCCAGCACACGGTGGTGGCCTACTCGGACAACGCCTCCATCATGGAAGGCCATGAGGTCGAGCGCTTCGTCGCCACCTTCGAGGCGGCCCTGGACAAGATCAAGGCGCCCAGCTACCAGAAGAAGCAGGCCGTCAACCACGTGCTGATGAAGGTGGAGACGCACAACCACCCCACGGCCATCTCCCCTTTCCCCGGCGCATCGACCGGCGCGGGCGGCGAGATCCGCGACGAGGGCGCCACGGGCCGCGGCTCCAAGCCCAAGGCCGGCCTGTCGGGCTTCACGGTCTCCAAGCTGTGGGGCAGCGAAGTGGGCAAGCCCGAGCACATCGCCAGCCCGCTGCAGATCATGATTGAGGGCCCGCTCGGTGGCGCGGCCTTCAACAACGAATTCGGCCGTCCCAACCTGACCGGCTATTTCCGCGAGTACGAGCAGCAGGTCGGCGTCGGTGCCGATGCCGTGATGCGCGGCTACCACAAGCCCATCATGATCGCGGGCGGCCTGGGCGTGATCGACTCCGAGCTGACTCAGAAGATCGAGTTCCCCGCCGGCACCCTGCTGATCCAGCTGGGCGGCCCCGGCATGCGCATCGGCATGGGCGGCGGCGCTGCCAGCTCCATGGCCAGCGGCACGAACGCGGCCGAGCTGGACTTCGACTCCGTGCAGCGCGGCAATCCCGAGATCGAGCGCCGTGCCCAGGAAGTCATCAACCACTGCTGGGCCCAGGGCGACAAGAACCCCATCCTGGCCATCCACGACGTGGGTGCCGGCGGCCTGTCCAATGCCTTCCCCGAGCTGACCAACGATGCGGGCCGTGGCGCGCGCTTTGACCTGCGCGCCGTCAACCTGGAGGAATCCGGCCTGGCGCCCAAGGAAATCTGGTCGAACGAAAGCCAGGAACGCTATGTGATGGCCATCGCTCCCGAATCGCTGGCCGAGTTCACGGCCTTCTGCGAGCGCGAGCGCTGCCCGTTTGCCGTGATCGGCACGGCCACGGAAGAACGCCAGCTGGTGCTGGAGGACACGGCGGTGGCCTCGGGCGACCAGAAGTTCCCCGTGGACATGCCCATGAACGTGCTGCTGGGCAAGCCGCCCAAGATGCACCGCGACGTGGCCACCGTGCAGCGCGAGCTGCCGCCCATGGACCTGACCGGCGTGCCGCTGGAAAAGGCCGTGATCGACGTGCTGGCCCACCCCACCGTGGCCTCCAAGCGCTTCCTGATCACCATTGGCGACCGCGCCGTGGGCGGTCTCACGCACCGCGACCAGATGGTCGGTCCCTGGCAGGTGCCCGTGGCCGACGTGGCCGTGACCCTGGCCGACTACCGTGGCTTCAAGGGTGAGGCCATGGCCATGGGCGAGCGCACGCCGCTGGCCTCCATCAACGCCCCGGCGTCGGGACGCATGGCCGTGGCCGAGGCCATCACCAACATGCTGGCCGCGCCCATCGAGCTGTCCAAGGTCAAGATGTCGGCCAACTGGATGGCCGCCTGCGGCGAGCCCGGCGAAGACGCGGCGCTCTACGCCACCGTCAAGGCCGTGGGCATGGAGCTGTGCCCGCAGCTGGACATCTCGATCCCCGTGGGCAAGGACAGCCTGTCCATGCGCACCCAGTGGAACGAGGGCGGCCAGGTCAAGAAGGTGACCTCGCCCGTCAGCCTGATCATCACGGGCTTCGCCTCCATCGACGATGTGCGCGGCACGCTCACGCCCCAGCTGGACGCCTCGGAAGACGACAGCACCCTGGTCCTGGTGGACCTGGGCCGCGGCAAGATGCGCATGGGCGGCTCCATCCTGGGCCAGGTGCTGGGCCAGTCCGGCAATGAAACCCCTGACCTCGATGACGCCAAGGACCTGATCGCCCTGGTCGATGCCGTCAACGACCTGCGCGCCAAGGGCCAGATCCTGGCCTACCACGACAAGGGCGACGGCGGCCTGCTGGCCACCGTGGCCGAGATGGCCTTCGCCGGCCATGTGGGCGTGGCCATCAACGTGGACATGCTGGTCACCGAAGGCGACGGCATCAGCGACAGCCGCATGGACTCGGGCGAAGGCAAGAACTGGGCCTCCCAGATCAGCGGCCGCCGCGATGACATGACGCTGCGCGCGCTGTTCAACGAAGAGCTGGGCGCCGTGCTGCAGATCCGCACCGCCGACCGCGCCGCCGTGCTGCAGACCCTGCGCGAGCATGGCCTGTCCACCTGCAGCCACATCATCGGCAAGACGCGCCCCGTCTCGTCCAAGGTCGATGCGGGCAAGGGCGAGCTGCAGGTCTGGCGCGATGCCAAGTCCGTCTTCGGCGCCTCGCTCAGCGACCTGCACCAGGTCTGGGATGCCGTCAGCTGGAAGATTGCCCAGCAGCGCGACAACCCGGCCTGCGCCGACAGCGAGCACGCCGCAGCCGGCGAGCCTGCCGACCCGGGCATGCACCTGCACCTGACGTTCGACCCGGCCGAGAACCCCGCCGCACCCTTCCTGAACCTGGGCGCGCGCCCCCGCGTGGCCGTGCTGCGCGAGCAGGGCGTGAACTCCCATGTGGAAATGGCCTACGCCTTCACCGAGGCCGGCTTCGACGCGGTGGACGTGCACATGACCGACCTGCAAAGCGGCCGCGCGCAGTTGCAGGACTTCGCCGGAGTGGTGGCCTGCGGCGGCTTCAGCTACGGCGACACGCTGGGCGCCGGCATCGGCTGGGCGCGCTCCATCACCTTCAACGACAGCCTGTCCGCGCAGTTCCAGCAGTTCTTCGGCCGCAGCGATACCTTCGGCCTGGGCGTGTGCAACGGCTGCCAGATGTTTGCCGAGCTGGCTGACATCATTCCCGGTGCCCAGGACTGGCCGCGTTTCACGCAGAACCAGAGCAACCGCTTCGAGGCGCGCCTGTCCATGGTGGAAGTGCTGGAGTCGCCCAGCCTGTTCCTGCAGGGCATGGCCGGCAGCCGCCTGCCCATCGCCGTGGCCCACGGCGAAGGCTTTGCCAACTTCCGCTTCCGCGGCAATGCGGACAAGGCCATCGCCTCCATGCGCTATGTGGACAACCACGGCAAGGCCACCGAGCAGTACCCGTTCAATCCCAATGGATCGGCCGGCGGCCTGACGGCAGTGACCACGGCCGACGGCCGCTTCACGGCCATGATGCCCCACCCCGAGCGCGTGTTCCGCAACGTGCAGATGAGCTGGACCAACGGCGACAAGTCGGAATTCAGCCCCTGGATGCGCGTGTGGCGCAACGCCCGCAAGTGGCTGGGTTGATGCACTGAGCGACGCTGCAAAGCAGACAAAGGCCCTTCGGGGCCTTTTCTTTTTCTGTTTCTTTTTGGCGGCTGCCGTTACGGCGCCAGCATCTGCGCCGTTCGTGCGCGGGCCTGCTGGACCAGGGTGGAGATCAGCACCGTCTCGGGCAGGTTGTGCCAGTAGCGGCGTGGCATCTCGCGCAGCATGGCCTGCTCCTTCAGGCGTGCCGGGTTGAAGGTGCTGGCGTAGTAGGTCAGCCACAGGGCCTCGCCCGCGTCGGCTGGCGGGGCATCGCTGCGGCGCGCGCCGGGCGCCAGGCGCAGCGCATGGCCGTCCCAGTGCGCGCTGCATTGCGGCGTGAGGATGGCCCAGTGCATGTTGGCAAAGCGCTTGCAGAAGAAGGGCGCTGCCGCGCGCACGATGTGGTGCTCGGGCTCGAACCAGGCAATGTGCAGCTCGGGCTGGTCCGGTCGCTGCGTGGTCCGAAAGCGCACAAAGGCGTGCATCTTGTGGATCTCGCGCGAGACGGGGCGGGCCAGGGCCTCGATGGCGCGCCAGTCCGCATCCAGCGCATCCAGCCGCAGTTCGGGCCGGGCCTGCATGCGCGCCAGCCATCGGTGGCATAGCTCGAAGCGGCCCGCCGCGCGGTGCATGCAGGCATGGCGCAGCGCGGACATCTGGGTGTCCGACAGGGACAGCCCTGCCTCGCCGGGGCCGGCCAGCCCGGCGAGTGCCGAGGCGGGCATGGCCTGCTGCGGCGCGCTGGAAAACAGGTCCACCCCCGCGCCGAGTGGCTGCGCACCCCGCGTGTCGGGCCACCGCCAGCGCACCAGGGCGGGGTCGGCGCCATGGGCCAGCAGCGCCCTGCAGGCTGCGCGAAAGCCGGGCCAGTCGTCGGGGCTGTCGAGTTCGATGGTGAGGGCCTGTCCGTGCATGGCGTGCTCCAGGTTCTAGAACAGGCTGGCCTGCAGTGCGCTTTGCACGCGCATGCCGCTGTGCCGCGCCTGGGCCTGGCTGGCCTGCGACTGCGCGATCAGCCGCGTGCGCAGCGCGGCCGAGTCGGTCTCGCCCAGCAGGGGGCGGTGGCCGTCGATCAGCACGAAGGGCAGGGCCTTTTGCACGGGGGCGCGCAGCCGCAGCAGGTCGTCCAGCCGCAGCCTGCGCACGCGGCGCGCCGCCAGCAGGCGGTCCACCGTCTGCGTGCCCAGGCCCGGCACACGCAGCAGCAGGCTGCGCGGCGCACGGTTGAGGTCCACGGGGAACTGCTGTCGGTTGGCCAGTGCCCAGGCCAGCTTGGGGTCGATCTCCAGGTCCAGCATGCCGTGGCGGCTGGCCGCCGCGATCTCGCCCGCCCCGTAGCCGTAAAAGCGCATCAGCCAGTCGGCCTGGTAGAGCCGGTGCTCGCGCATGAGGGGCGGCGCCTGCGGCGGTAGATCGCGCGAGGCATCGGGAATGGGGCTGAAGGCCGAGTAGTACACGCGGCGCAGGCCGTAGCCCGCATACAGCGTGTGGCTGGATTCGAGGATGTCGGCATCGGTTGCGCGGTCGGCGCCCACGATCATCTGCGTGCTCTGCCCGCCCGGCGCAAAGCGCGGCACGGCGGCGCGCTGCGCGGGCGCGCCGGGCAGGGACTGCGCCTGGCGCTGCTCGCGCGTGGCCGCGCGCCAGGCCTGCACATGCCGGTCCACGCCCTGCATGGCCTGGCGTATGCGCTGCCCATCCTTTTCAGGCGCGAACTGCGCCAGGCCGCTGGCCGTGGGCAGTTCCACATTGATGCTCAGGCGGTCGGCATGGCGGCCTGCCTGGGCCAGCAATTCGGGCGCGGCATCCGGGATGGTCTTGAGGTGGATGTAGCCGCGAAAGTCATGCTCCTCGCGCAGGCGGCGCGCCACTTCCACCAGTTGCTCCATGGTGTAGTCGCTGGAACGGATGATGCCGCTGGACAGGAACAGCCCCTCGATGCAGTTGCGCCGGTAGAAGTCCAGCGTCAGCTGCACCACCTCGGCCACCGTGAAGCGGGCGCGCTGCACGTTGGAGCTCTTGCGGTTGATGCAGTAGCGGCAGTCGAAGATGCAGACATTGGTCAGCAGGATCTTGAGCAGCGAGATGCAGCGCCCGTCGGGCGCATAGCTGTGGCAGATGCCCATGCCGGTGACCGAGCCCATGCCCTTGCCGTCCAGCGAGTCGCGCCCCTGCGATCCGCTGGAGGCGCAGCTGGCGTCGTACTTGGCGGCGTCGGCGAGGATGAAAAGTTTGCGTTGCAGCTCCATGGCTGTATAAATATACAGTATATTTGCCTGGCACGTCCGGTTTCCTGAGAGCCCATCCCCCAGCCAGGGTCTGGTCCGGCCTTGCCTGGCTGCGGGTCGAGCGCACCGTCGGGATATCGCAATGGCCAGCGGATTGCAATGGATGCCAGTGCAATGGAATGAAACCGTTTTCAGTGCGGAATGAGTGCTTGCTTTCAATGGGTGGCGATGTGCATCGCAGGAAATGGTGAATGCGTGTTTTCTGCGTCTTTCGCAATGCGTGAAGGCTGGCATGGCTTGGTGCCATCAATGCACACGCTGATATAGCGCCGCTGACTGCGCGCCATGGGGTTCCCCATTCATGGGAGAGAGGTTGGGTGTTGTTGTGAATTGTTTCAAATTGCCGATAACTATTGCTGATAGGCTTTCGGGTTTGCCGGGCAGTGCCGTTTCATTCAATGCGCCCGGCGATGACAAACACTTGGAGAGGGAGCTTCGGTGTCGCGTGTATTAGGAACAGAGAGCGAAGTGCTGGCGCTGTCGCCGGACGCCTCATCCAGCAAGGCCGCCAAGGGCCTTCAATCGCCCGCCAAATGGCCCGCCATGGGCGCCAATGATGTGGCGGTCTGGGGTGAATGCCAGGGCAGTGGCAGCAAGCCCTACCAGACCCAGGTGGACCTGTCGGGGCCTTCCTTCAAATGCTCTTGCCCCAGCCGCAAATTCCCCTGCAAGCACGGGCTTGCGCTGATGCTGATGCGTGCCGGCGGGCAAGTCCCCGAAGGCGTTGATCCGCCCGCCTGGGTGCAGACCTGGCTGGACAGCCGCCAGGAAAAGGCCGAGAAGAAAGAGGCCAAGGCTGCCGCCGCAGCGGCCGAGCCGCCACCCGATCCCGAGGTCGCGGCCAAACAGCAGGCCAGGCGCGAGGACAAGCGCTGGGACAAGGTCGAAGCCGGCCTGCAGGAGCTGTCGCTGTGGATGCAGGACATGGTGCGTGCGGGCCTGGCCAACCAGGCCAGCGACACGCAGATGCGCCAGCGCTGGAACAACATGGCCGCGCGCATGGTCGATGCGCAGGCCACCGGCATGGCGGCGCGCATCAAGGATTGCAGGGATCTGGTGGACAGCCACCGCGACTGGCCGCGCGACATGCTGGTGCAGCTGGGCCACTGGCAGTTGATCATCGACGCGGTTCGCCGCCGCGAATCGCTCAGCCCCGAGGTCAAGGCCGACGTGATGGCCGCGCTGGGCTGGCCCATGGACAAGGCCGAGGTGCAGGCCAGGGGCCAGCTGGTCGAGGACGAATGGCTGGTGGCCGGCCTGCGCATGATCGAGCGCGAAGGCCGGCTCATGGAGCGGCGCGTCTGGCTGCAGGGCCAGCGCACCGGGCGCATGGCCCTGGTGCTGGACTATGCGCAGGGCGGGCGCGGCTTTGAATCGGCCTGGGTGCCGGGCCATCGCTACGGCTGCGCGCTGAATTTCTATCCGGGCCATGCGCCGCTGCGCGCCATTGCGGCCAATGGCAACGGGCCTGCGCTGCCTGCCGATGGCGCCAGCCCGCTGGCCACATCGGCAGTGGGCGACGTCCTGCAACTGCTGGGCCAGCGCATTGCCGCCAACCCGCTGCAGGCCACGCAGCCGCTGTGCCAGGACCGGCTGCGGCTGGTGCCCGCCCAGGGCCAGTGGTTCGCGGCCTGGCCCCAGGCGCCGGATGCATCGCCGGTCGCCCCTGGCACGGCGGCGCCAGTGCAGCCCGTTCCCGTGGCGATTGACGATGCCGAGGCCTGGCGCCTGCTGGCGCTCAGCGGCGGTGCGCCCATGCAGCTGTTTGGCGAATGGGAGCCCGGCCCGGCCGTGGGCCGCTGGCGGCTGCTGAGTGCCTGGCAGGCCCGCGAGGGCGAAACCGCCCAGCAATGTATCTGGCAGAACCAGGGTGATCCGGTATGAGCAACGCACAACTTTGGGCTGCGCTGCAGCAATCGGCCATGGTCGGCTCGGACCGGCTGGCCGTGCCGCCTGCGCTGGCTTCGGGCGTGGACCCGTCCGCAAGCGGGTCGCAGCAGGCCGTGCAGGCCGCGCTGCTGCCCCGCACTGACGTGGCCGGTGACTCGCCTGCCCAGCAACTGCTGCGGGCCAGCGCCGTGGCGGCCGTGTTCGAGCGGGCCGGCTGGCAGCCTGGCGCGCAGGTGCGCCTGACGGCACCGCTGGCCGTGCCGGCCGCAGCGCCTGCGGAGTCGCGCACCGCGCCTGCCGATGCGCGCCTGCACACCCTGATGGGCGACGTGCTCAAGGACGGCCCGTTCGAGCTGCAGGCCTCCATGCTGCGCACCCTGGACCAGGCCGGCCAGCGCCTGCCCCATGACCTGCTGGTGCCTGCGCTGGAGCAGGGCCGCCAGTCCGTGGAGCTGCGCCAGTGGCTGGCCCCCGTGCTGGGCGAGCGCGGGCGCTGGCTGGGCACGCTCAACCCGCAATGGGGCTATGCCAGCGGCGTGGAGGAAACCGCCGACCCCGAACTGGTCTGGCAGGAGGGCTCGGTGGAGCAGCGCGTGGCCCTGCTGCGCAGCGAGCGCGCAACCGATGCCGCCAAGGCCCGCACGCGACTGGAAGGCAGCCTGAAGGAGCTGGGCGCCAAGGAGCGCCTGCCCCTGGTCCAGGCCCTGGCCGTGGGGCTGGGCATGGACGATGAGCCGCTGCTCGAAAAACTGCTGTCCGACCGCAGCAAGGAGATCCGCGAGAACGCCGCGCAAATGCTCTCGTGCCTGCCGGACAGCGCGCACAGCCAGCGCGTCATGGGCTGGATGCAGTCCATGCTGCAGCAGGACGACAAGGGCCAGTGGATCGTGGAGCCTCCCGAAGAAGGCCTCAAGGAATGGGAGCGCGACGGCATCACGCTCAAGCCCGACGCCTACCACCGTGGCGGCAAGAAGGCCTGGCTGCTGGAGCAGATGGTGCAGCTCACGCCCGTGTCCTTCTGGACCCGCGCCCTGGGCCTGACGCCACTGGAAGTGATGGAGTGGAGCCGGCGCAGCGACTGGAAGTCCTCGCTGCGCCAGGGCTGGGTGCAGGCCCTGCAGTACCAGCTGGACGTGGAATGGATCGATGCCGCCCAGACCATGGGCCGCGACATGCGCCACGACGCGCTCCTGCCCGCCCTCATGGCCCGACTGTCCCGCGAGGAACGCGAGTCCCGCTGGATTGCCCAGTTCGAGCGCGACAGGCACAAGCTCATCGATGCCATCGAGGGCATGTCCCAGTCGCTGGGCGGTGCCGAACTGCTCTCGCCCGCGCTGTCGGCGCGGCTGACCGAGGCACTGCACGTGGCCGTGGGCGGCAAGCAGATCACGGGCAACTGGCACAGCTACCGCGCCGACCAGGCCCTGCTGTCCTGTGCGCGCATGCTGGACGTGACCGCGCTGGAGCGCTTTGCCGAACTGTGGCGCAAGCCCTCGGTGCTGGATGCGCAGCCCGAGCCTGAGCCCGAGCCGCAAACCGAACCTGCGGCAGCTGCGGCAGCAGTCACGGCCACCGCTGCCGCCACAGCCGCTGCAGTTGCCGCACCGGCAAGCATTCCCCTCACGCCCCAGCAGCAGGCGCGCCTCGAACGCAGCCGCGTGCGGCCCTGGGACGAGGAGCGCATGCGCGGCCATCTGGAGCGCATCGTCGATCTGCGCCTGGGCCTGCACCAGGCCTTTGTTGCCCTGCGCGGCCCGGCCTGAGCCGCGCCCGTCCTGCCGCATACCCCGAACCGAACCGAATCCAACCCTTACCCCTTCCCGGAAGCACACCATGAGCCAAGTCCTGCGCCAGCATGCCGAACAGCAATTCGCCGAAGAACTCGAAGCCCTGCGCAAGGTGGACGACCGTCCGCGTCCGCCCAACTGGAAGCTCTCGCCCTGGGCCGTGCTCCAGTACCTGATGGGCGGCAAGCTCGGCAACGGCTTCGAGGTCAGCCCCAAGTACATCGGCAATCCGCGCCTGATGGAAATCGCCGTCTCCACCCTGGCCACAGACCGCGCCCTGCTGCTGTACGGCGTGCCGGGCACGGCCAAGTCCTGGGTGTCCGAGCACCTGTCGGCCGCCGTCAGCGGCGACTCCACCATGCTGGTGCAGGGCACGGCCGGCACCAGCGAGGAGCAGCTGCGCTACGGCTGGAACTACGCCCAACTGCTGGCCCACGGCCCGTCCGAGAAGGCGCTGATCCCCAGCCCCCTGGTCAATGCCATGAAGCTGGGCAAGATCGCCCGCATCGAAGAGCTGACCCGCATCCCGGCTGACGTGCAGGACACGCTGATCACCGTGCTGTCCGAAAAGACCCTGCCCGTGCCCGAGCTGGGCAGCGAGGTGCAGGCCGTGCAGGGCTTCTCGGTCATCGCCACGGCCAACAACCGCGACAAGGGCGTGAACGAGTTGTCCAGCGCGCTCAAGCGCCGCTTCAACACCGTCATCCTGCCCGTGCCGGCCTCGCAGGACGAAGAGGTGCAGATCGTCACCAAGCGCGTGGCCGAGCAGGGCCGCGCCCTGGCCCTGCCCGCCGAGCCGCCGGCCCTGCAGGAAGTGCGCCGCGTGGTGCAGATCTTCCGCGAGCTGCGCAACGGCCAGACCGAAGACGGCAAGACCGTGCGCGTCAAGTCGCCCAGCAGCACGCTGTCCACGGCCGAGGCCATCTCGGTCATCAACAGCGGCATGGCGCTGGCCGGGCATTTCGGCGACGGCGTGCTGCGTGCGGGCGATGTGGCCTCGGGCCTGCTGGGCGCCGTGATCAAGGACCCGGTGCAGGACAGCGTGGTCTGGAAGGAATACCTGGAGACCGTGGTCAAGGAACGCAGCGACTGGAAGGACCTGTACCGCGCCTGCCGCGAGCAGCTCTGAAGCCCCCAGTCCCGCACCGCTGACCGACCGCACCCTCTGCGCATCCCCTGTATGGCCACCTCTGCCAATCCGCTTCATTTCTTCGGCATCCGCCACCATGGCCCGGGCTGCGCGCGCAGCCTGCTGCAGGCCCTGGAGCAGCTGCAGCCCGACTGCCTGCTGGTGGAGGGACCGCCCGAGGGCGAGTCCCTGCTGCCCATGCTGCAGCATGCCGACCTGCAGCCGCCCGTGGCCATGCTGGTCTATGTGCAGGACAGTCCGGCCCATGCCGCCTTCTATCCCTATGCCGAGTTCTCGCCCGAATGGCAGGCCCTGCAATGGGCGGCGCGCCAGGGCGTGGCCACGCGTTTCATCGACCTGCCCCAGACCCACCGCATGGCGCTGGACATGGCCGAGCAGGAGCGGCGCCGGGCCGAGGCGGCGGCAGCAGATGCAGCTGATGCAGGCGCGGATGCGGCCGATGAAGGCCAGGATGCAGATGCCGACACCGGCTCCGGCTCCGATTCCGTCGCCGCTGCGGCAGACGGAAGCCAGCTCCAGAGCAATGCCGCCGAGGCCCTGGACCGCGACGACACCACGCAGTCCGTGCCGGCTGCCGACCTGGCCGTCGATCCCTCGGCACCGTCCCCGCAGGACTGGCACGATCCGCTGGACCTGCTGGCCGAGGCCGCTGGCTACCCCGACGGCGAAAGCTGGTGGAACCGCATGGTCGAGGAACGCGGCGACGGTGCCACCCTGTTCGAGGGCATTGCCGAAGCCATGACCGTGGTGCGCGCCGAGCTGCCCAACGAAGTGCGCGGAGAACGCCATGACCAGCGCGAGGCGTTGCGCGAAGCCTGGATGCGCCAGTGCATGCGCGAGGCCGTCAAGGCCGGCCACCAGCGCATTGCCGTGGTCTGCGGCGCATGGCATGTGCCTGCCCTGCAGGCCCAGGTCACCGCCAAGGCCGATGCCGCCGCGCTCAAGGGCCTGCCCAAGGCCAAGGTCCAGGCCACCTGGGCTCCCTGGACCTACCGCAACCTGTGCGCGTCCAGCGGCTATGGCGCGGGCGTGGATTCGCCGGGCTGGTATGAACATCTGTGGCGCTGCTCCGAGCCTGTGCCCGAGTCCTTGTCTCAGTCCGCACCTGCTGCCGACCCGGCACGCGCCAGCACCCAGCGCACCGTCGGCTGGCTGGCGCGCGTGGCCCATCTGCTGCGCTCCAAGGACCTGGACTGCTCCAGCGCCCACATCATCGAGGCCACGCGCCTGGCCGAAAGCCTGGCGGCCCTGCGCGGCCACGCCAGCCCCGGCCTGCCCGAGCTGGACGAGGCCATCGTCACCGTCATCAGCATGGGCGAGCGCACGCCGCTGCGCCTGATCGAGCGCGAACTCAGCGTGGGCGACCGCATCGGCGGCGTGCCTGCCGACGTGCCCCAGGTGCCGCTGCAGCGCGACATCGAGCAGCAGCAAAAAAGCCTGCGCCTCAAGCCCGAGGCGGCCGCCAAGGTCCTGGCCCTGGACCTGCGCAAGGACACGGACCGCGAACGCAGCCACTTCCTGCACCGCCTGCGCCTGCTGGGCATAGAGTGGGGCAGCGTCACCACCGACCAGCAGCGCAACCGCGGCACCTTCCGCGAAAGCTGGCAGCTGCAGTGGGAGCCCGAGCTGGCCGTGCGCATCATCGAGGCCAGCCGCTACGGCGGCACCCTGGTGCAGGCCGCTGCCGCCAAGGTACGCCAGGCGCTGACGCCCGAGACCCCGCTGCCCGAGCTGGCCAGGACCATCGACGACGCCTTGCTGGCCGACCTGCCGCACCTGGTCGATGCCCTCATGCACGACCTGGCCGACCGCTCGGCCAGCACCGGCGATGTTTCCCAGCTCATGCAGGCGCTGCCGCCGCTGGCCAATGTGCTGCGCTACGGCAGCGTGCGCCAGACCGACACCCAGGCCCTGGCCACGGTGATCGACAGCATGGCGCTGCGCGCCGCCATCGGCCTGCCCCTGGCCTGCATGGCGCTGGACGAAGACGCCGCAAGACACATGCAGGCCACGGTGCTGCAGGCCCACGAGGCCCTGCGCCTGCGCGATGCCGAGGAGCCGCGCGAAGCCTGGTTCGGCGCCCTGCGCAGCATTGCCATGGGCGACGCGGGCGCCGCCTTGCTGCGCGGCGCGGCCTGCCGCCTGCTGCTCGATGCCCACCGCCTGGACAGCGAGGCCGTGGCCACGCAACTGGGCCGCAATCTCTCGCTGGGCGTGCCGCCGCTGGACGCTGCCGCCTGGCTGGACGGCTTTCTCAACCGCCAGGCCCTGGTGCTGCTGCACGACGACGCCATCTGGGGCGCCGTCGATGCCTGGCTGGCGCAGCTGGGCGAGACCCAGTTCACCCAGATCCTGCCCCTGGTGCGCCGCAGCTTCTCGGCCTTCTCCAACCATGACCGCCAGAGCCTGGGCGAAAAGGCCCGGCGCGGGCAGGGCAGTGCGGCCGTGGCGGCTGCATCCGCAGGTGCCGCGGGTGCCACGGGTGCCGCAGGCGCGGCAGGCGATGGGGACGACGGCGCCTGGAACGAGGCGCGTGCCGTGCTCGCCATTCCCGTACTCGATCAACTGCTGGGCCTGAACCTGCCCGTGCAACTGCTGTCCAGCCCGCAGGAGGCCCAGCCATGAACACCGCTGCCACCGTGAACGACGCATCCCTTGCCGGCGCCGACCCGCAGGAGACCGCCCTCCAGCCCACCACCCGCCTGCAACGCTGGCGCCTGGTGCTGGGCCAGCCGTCCGAGGCCAGCTGCGGCGGGCTGGGCCCCAAGGGCAGCTCCATCGACGAGATGGACAAGGCCCTGGCCGCGCTCTACGAAGAGGACAACAAGGACGGCGGCCTCTCGCGCCGCGGCGGGCGGGGCAACTCCTCGCCCAGCGTGGCGCGCTGGCTGGGCGACATCCGCAAGTACTTTCCCAGCCAGGTCGTGCAGGTCATGCAGCGCGACGCCATGGAGCGCCTGAACCTGCGCGAACTCATGCTCCAGCCCGAAATGCTGGAGCATGTGCAGCCCGACGTGCACATGGTGGCCGACCTCATCTCCCTGGGCTCCGTCATCCCGCAGAACACCAAGGAGACCGCGCGCATCGTCGTGCGCAAGGTGGTGGACGACCTCATGAGCCGCCTGGAAGAGCCCATGCGCAGCGCCGTCTCGGGCGCGCTGGACCGCAGCCAGCGCAACCGCCGTCCGCGCCATTCCGAGATCGACTGGAACCGCACCATCCGCGCCAACCTGCGCCACTGGCAGCCCGACTACCGCACCATCGTGCCCGAGACCCTGGTCGGCTACGGTCGCAAGGTGCGCCGCCCGCAGCGCGAAGTCATCCTGTGCATAGACCAGAGCGGCTCCATGGCCAACTCCGTCGTCTACTCCAGCATCTTCGGTGCCGTCATGGCCAGCCTGCCGGCCGTCAGTACCAAGCTGGTGGTCTTCGACACGGCGGTGGTGGACCTGACCGACAAGCTCTCCGATCCCGTGGACGTGCTGTTCGGCGTGCAGCTGGGCGGCGGCACCGACATCAACCGTGCCGTGGGCTACTGCCAGGGCCTGATCAGCGAGCCGCGCAACGCCATCGTCGTGCTCATCTCCGACCTCTATGAAGGCGGTGTGGAAAGCGGCCTGCTGCGCCGCGCCTCCGAACTGGTGGAGTCGGGCGTGCAGTTCATCACCCTGCTGGCGCTCAGCGACGAAGGCGCCCCTGCCTACGACGCGCAACTGGCCGCCAAGCTGGCCGCGCTGGGCGTGCCCTCGTTCGCCTGCACGCCGGATGCCTTCCCGCAGCTCATGGCCGCCGCCATCCGCCGCGACGACGTGGCGGCCTGGGCGGCAGGGCAGGGCTTCAAGACCAGCAAGTGACGCACGGCCGGTCGGCCCCGTGACCGGGCTGGCCGCCGGGCATCTCCTACATGGGCAGGACATGCCCAGGCCCCATGATGGCGCCCAGGCAAAAAGAAGTTCCCCGAACAATTCACTGGAGTAATGCGATGGCTGGTGCTGGTTTGCTGATGCTGCTGGACGATATTGCAGCGATCCTGGACGACGTGGCCCTCATGACCAAGGTGGCGGCACGCAAGAGCGTGGCCATGGCCGACGATGTGTCCGTCATGACCAAGGTGGCCGCGCAGAAGACGGCCGGCGTGCTGGGCGATGACCTGGCCCTGAACGCCCAGCAGGTCACGGGCGTGCGGGCCGAGCGCGAGATTCCCGTGGTCTGGGCCGTGGCCAAGGGCTCGCTGATCAACAAGGCCATCCTCGTGCCGGCGGCGCTGCTGATCAGCGCCTTCATTCCCTGGGCTGTCACGCCGCTGCTCATGGTGGGCGGTGCCTTTCTGTGCTTTGAGGGTTGCGAGAAGCTGGCCCACAAATTCCTGCATTCGCCCGAGGAAGATGCCGTGGAGCGCGAGCGCCTCACCCAGGCCAATGCCGACGCGGGCGTCGATCTCGTCGCCATGGAAAAGGACAAGATCAAGGGCGCCGTGCGCACCGACTTCATCCTCTCGGCCGAGATCATCGCCATCACGCTGGGCACCGTGGCCTCGGCGCCGTTCGGGCAGCAGGTCGCCGTGCTGGCGGGCATTGCCCTCATCATGACCGTGGGCGTCTATGGCCTGGTGGCCGGCATCGTCAAGCTCGATGACCTGGGACTGTGGCTGGGCCAGCGTGCCAGCGCCGCGGCCCGCGCGCTGGGCCGGGGCATCGTCGCCGCCGCGCCCTGGCTGATGAAGGGGCTGTCCGTTGCGGGCACGGCCGCCATGTTCCTGGTGGGTGGTGGCATCCTCGTGCACGGCGTGCCTGCGCTGCACCACGCCGTGGAAGGCCTGGGCGAGGCCGTGGCCCAGGGTGCGCTGGGCGGCCTGTGGCGCGTGCTGGCGGTGAATGTGCTCAACGCGGTGGCCGGCATCGTGGCCGGCGCCATCGTGCTGGCGGCTGTCGAAGGCATCAAGCGCCTGCGCCGCCGCTGAGTCGCGGCAAACATCGCCGGCCGGCCCTGGAGTCGGCAAGGCACGCCACGGGGGGCCGGACGGCCCCCGTTTGCATGGAATTTTCGCTTCGGCGCATCGCATTTGACTGTGGGCGCAAGCACGTGCATTTCCCCTGGAACTCCGCAAGGCCAGGCGTCCTCCTGTCCCTTGGCGGCGGCGCAATGCGTTTGCGCCTGCCGGCCGCCGAGGCTCCGGGAACGGCCCATTGCCGCAGCGGAGCCGTTGTCGGGATCGGGCGGCTGAATTCGCATCCGCACCGGTCCCTGGGTGTTCATCAGGGGGACTCCATGATTTCCAACCTCACCAAGGCCAGCGTGCTGCGGTCCGTCATCGCCGGCTGCACGCTCGCGCAAGCGGGCAGGGCCGAGAAACTCAGCACCGAGCGCGCGCGCACGGCGCTCAACCGCATCTGCGAGCTGCTGCATCTGCCCAACGACCTGGCCGCCATCCACGCGGAGCCGCAGCTGTACCTCGAATCCCTGGCCCACTTCGAGAGCCTGCCCCAGTTCGAGCTGCGCACGCCGCTGGTGGCCAAGCTCAAGCAGGTGCTGGGCCTGCGCTCGTCCAGGCAACTGACGCCGGCCGTGCTCGCGCAGGTCAGCGCGTCACAGCTCATCAACCAGGGCGTCTCCATCATCGCCCTGGCCGATCTGCAGGAGTGGCTGCTCAAGCATGACCTGTCGCTGATGCATGGCCCGCCCATCACGGACATCGACTTCAGGGAGGCCAGAAAGGCCATTGCCTTGCTCGACGCCTTCGACTTCGACACCGAATCGCTGGAATGGCAAATGAATCACCTGGCCCGCAAGCGCGGCCGGGCCAGGAGCCGGCCTGCCCCGCCTGCCTGCGCAGTGGAATCCCTGCCTGCCGTCAGCACCACAGGGGCTGCGCCCTAATATCGGGGCTTCCCAACAAGGCCCGATACACCATGAAGTTCTCCTTGCTTGCTGCCGCGGCTGTGGCATTGCAACTGCTGGCGCCGGCGCCAGCCCTGGCGGCCGACGACATCGTGTTCAAGGACAGCGCCGGCCGCGTGCTCAGGCGCAGCGACCTGGACAAGGCCGATGGCCGCTTCAGTTGGGAGCTGCCCTCCGCCACACCCGTCAGCCAGGCCGCGCGCGATGCCCATGCCTTGGGCCGCGCTGCAGGGCAGAACGGCGATTACCGCACCGCCCTGGCTCATTTCGAGACCGCCTCGAAGCTGGCGCCCCGCTGGCCCTATCCCGTCTACGACGCTGCATTCACCTACCTGCTGCAAAAGGACTTTGACGCGGCCTATCGGCATTACCGGCGCGTGGATGCACTGGCGCCCAGGGGCTTCTTCACCGCCAAGACGGCCGTGCACAGCCTGCGCATGGAGCGTGACGGCAAGCTCCCCCAAGGCACCTACCTGCGCTACCTTGCCCTGGAGTGGGAAACCGACCGCGACAAGGCGCGCCAGGCCGCGCTGGCCATGACCCGCGAGACGCCCGGCTTCGCTCCCGCCTGGAAGACCGCCGCCCATCTGGAGGACGACCCCGCAAAAAGTCTCGCCCTGCTGGACAGCGGCCTGAAGGCCGGCCCCGATGCCGAGACCCGCGGCTTTCTGCTCCTGAACAAGGCCATGGTGCTGCGCGAACGCAACCAGATCCCAGAGGCCATGGTGATGCTGGGAGAGCTTGCGTTAGACCCGCAGTCCCCGCTGGATGTCGAGGCCCTGGCGCAGCACACGCTGGCGCAGTGGGCGCGGCCTGACGCTGGCACCTGCACATTCCGCCCTGCAGCCCGCTCAGCGCAGGGCGAGCTCCACGGCCTCCGCAGACAACCCGTAGGCCTCGACAAAGACCTCGATGCGGTCCTGCGTCTGCGCGTTCACAAACGTCTCCATGCCCACGCTGTCCATCTCCCCTGACAGCATCTGGCCCGTATTCACGGGGCGGGTATCGATCTGCTGCGCCAGCACGCAGCTGTCCTCTCCCTCCGGCTGCAGGCCGATGAGCCCCGTCTGGTTGTTGATGGCAATCACCCTGGCTTGTCTTTGCATGCTCCACCCTGTCGTCTGAATCCGTCGTTTCTGGAATGGCGAGAAGGCGTCGCCTTGTGCAACGCCCCTGCCTGTCCTGGCGACTGTAGGCAAGGCTTGGGGACGGCGGTAGAGGCCCGGGGCTTGGTGGACTGCCAAGAAGAATTTACGAATGGTTTTCGGGGGTGCTGGGTTTTCTGTTGAATGTGGCGGATGTGCCGAGGCGGTTGCAAGGCGCTTTGACCCGGCGACCTGGAGTGGATGCACTCGACGCGGCATCTGCTGTGCGATGGCCATGCATGGCGAGGAAGGCATGAAACCTTCCGAAGCGCTGGCTTTGAACCGTACCGGGATTCGCCATGTGGTCAAGTCCCACCGTGCGACCCTGATGGATGAGGCCGCCATCCAGGAGGAACTGCAGCGCCTGCTGGGCATGTCGGTCGATGGGCTGACGCCCAGTGCCTTGCCGGAGGCCTTCCGCAGCCAGGTGCTGGCCGAGGCGCTGCCGATGTGGGCAAGGCATTGCGCGCCAGCGTTCCTTCCTGATGAATCGGCAAGTGAACGGCATCTGCCGCAAACCTGCGATAGATACCTGACCCAAGCACCTTCATTGCGGGTATCGCGGGCAGCCTCCCCCTCTCAGCTCCCCAGCGCCCCGCGCACGGCAGCGCGCTCGCCCATGCGCTTGAAATGCGCCTGCACCTTGGGGAAGCCGGCGATGTCCACGCCGTCGCCCTCCAGCCAGCCGGCAATGGTGAACAGATAGGCGTCGGCCACGGAATAGTCCGAGCCCAGCACCCAGGGGGCATCGCCCAGGTAATGGCGCTCGATCACGCCAAAGCATTCGGCCATGTTGGCTGCCACCTTGCGCTGCATGGAGGCAATGGCCGCTTCGTCATCGGCCCAGCGGCCTGCGCGGCGGCCGTGGGCGTGGGCCACGTGCACGGTGGAGGACAGGTAGCTGTGGAAATCCTGCATATGGGCAAAGGCATACGCATCGTCGAGCGGGGCGAGCCGGGCCTCGGGGAAGCGGCGCGCAACGTAGGCCAGCAGGGCCGGCGTTTCGGTGAGCACGCCGCGCTCGGTCACCAGGGCGGGCACGCGGCCCTTGGGATTGATGGCCAGGTATTCGGGGCTGCGCTGCTCGCCCTTGGGGAAGTCGAGCTTGATGACTTCGTGCGGCGCATTGGCTTCGATCAGGGCGATGCGGGTGGCCAGGGCGCAGGTGCCGGGCGCGTAGTAGAGCTTGAGGGTGGTCATGAAAGAGACGGGCAGGAATGGGATACGTGCAGATTCTGCAGCCGGCGCCGATGGCCGGGCCGGCCCTCCAACTTAGTGCGTATCGCACGGCCGTGCAAGCGGCATCTGCGTCTTTGCTTATGCCTGCTCGGCATTCCAACGCACGGTGCGTGCGGGCAGGTCAATGTGGATGGTGTGGCGGCCGCCGTCATGCAGTAGCAGGTCCAGCTTCCCGTCCTGGCCATCCACGAACGTGATGCCTTCAATCATGGGTGCGTCGATCAGGTCGTTGCAGTCGAGCGCGATCCAGGCATCGGTCTGCAGATCCAGCAGGCGCAGAGTGGGGAAGTCGGGGTCCTCGCCATATTCGACGCAGGCCACCATGGCCCAGGGTCTGGAGACGGCCACGGCCGTGAGGGTGCTATCCGGGCTCTGCGCGCAGGCGCGCGCCTGCAGGGCATAGAGCAGCGTGGGCGCGTCGTCCAGCATGTGTGCGTAGGGAGACTCGGGTGGCACGGTGCGCACCGGCTGGGTGGCGGCCTTGGCGCGTTTGGCGCTTTTGGCGCGTTTGGCAGGCTCTGCCGTTTGGGTGCTGCGCCTGCGGCCCGCTGGCGGAAGGTGCTGGATTTTGCCGCCCGCAATGCCCAGAAAGACACCGCATTCGCTCACGCTCAGATGCCTGTAGTTGCGGCTGCTGCACGGGGTTTCCCAAAGCGGGGTGCCGGCGTCCGGGTCCACGGCGACAAGATAGGCCCGCTCCATGCCGTCCTCGTGCCTGTCCTGTATTCCATAGAGGACGCCGGCATGGCATTGCGGCGCGCTGACATGGGTAGGCGACAGGCACGGTCCGAAACGGTTGCTGCGAATGTCATAGCCATACATGCCCTGGCGTGCAAAGCAGAAATAGACCACGCCGTCACGATGCGCTGCCCGCTGGGCATGCACATGCCGGCGCTCATCGTCAGGTTGAACGGGAGGTGTGATGGCCAGGACTTCGCCGCTGCAAGGATGGATGCGAAGCCAGGGTGCATCGATGTCCACGTGGTCTCTGCTGCCGGGGCCGAACACGGCCCACGCGCCTGCAATGGCGGGCGAGTACAGGTTGCGCGCACTGTCCACCCACAGCACATGCTCGCTGTGCCCGTCGGTTTCATGCCAGCGCCGCAGCTCCGAGCGCTCAGGGTGGACGATCCAGCCGTAGACCGCCCCCTCCAGCACAAACACACCCTGCAGGCCCAGCGCCAGCGTGCTGCCCTGCCAGTTGCGACGGTCCAGCAGCAGATAGCGGCCCTCGGGACTGCTCTCTTCCATCGCGACGAGCCAGCGATGCGCGTCCAGCTCCACGGGAACGGGCCAATGCCTGGCCTGCATGCCCGGCACGGCATGGAAGTCGAACAGGCATTCGCCGGTGCGGGCATCAAGCACCTGGTCGCAAAGCATCAGATGTCGCTCGTCCACGAACCACGACATGCCCTCGCTCTCGCGCATGCGGTGGTCCCAGAGCACGTTGCCGGTGGCCACATCAACGGCGCGCAGAAAAGACGTTGTGCTGTCCCCCTTGTTGCAGTACTCGTAGTAGAGCCGGCCATCGACCACGCTCATGGCGGTGTCGATGATGAAGATGCTCTTGTCTCCAATGGCCTGGGATTTGCCGTAGTGCATGCGCGCCTTTCAAAGACCTGATTGTCGCCAGCAGAGCGCGGTGTGGACTGGGCGAAATGTCAAGTCGATGGCGTCGTGCGCGCCTGAACCAATGCAGCTGCGGCGGCGCAACGCCATCCGATCCAGACGAGCAGGTCCGCGATGCGCTGTGCCGGATGGAAGCTGCACCGAGCGTGCTGCAGATGCATGCCGAGTGGGCTGTCTGTTGCTGTCCGCCAGGCGTTGTTCCAAGAGCGGGGCCTGCATTGCTCCCGCCCTGGCGGGCAGCAATGGCGGCACTCAGAACCGATAGGCCGCAGCCACACGCACCTCACGCCCGAAGCCCAGCGCGCAGAATTGCGCGCCGCCACGGAAGGTGTTGCATTGCGTGCGGTACTGCCTGTCGGTGAGGTTGCTGAGGTTGACCGAGAAGCGCCACGGGCCGGTGGTGTAGGCGGCCATGGCGTCCCACAGCGTGTAGGCGTCGTTCATGGGGGTCTTCACGCCGTCCATGGGCAGCTCGCCAGGCGTGGCGCTGATGTGGCGCAGGCCCAGGCCCAGCTCCAGGGCGCCGCGCTGGTACTTGCCCCACAGCGATGCGGCATGGCGCGGCGTGGCGCCGGGGCGCGCGCCGATCTCGATGGCGTTGTTGCTGCGCGTGACCCTGGAGTCGAGGTAGGTATAGGCCGCAATGGCCGAGAAGCCGCCGCCGATCTCGCCCTGGGCCTGCAGCTCCAGCCCCCGGTTGCGCACTTCGCCGGTCTGCACGTCGAAGCGAGGGTTGAGTGTGGATGGCGTGCGCACATTGCGCTTGCGCAGGTCGAACACGGCGGCGCTGAGCGTGTAGCCGGCCGATGGAGGCGCGTAGCGCAGGCCGGCCTCGAACTGGCGCGCGGTCTCGGGCTCGTAGGGCCTGCCGTTGGCGTCGGTGGCCGTGACCGTGGTCAGCGGCGGCTGGAAGGAGTTGTTGAAGGACACATAGGGAGCCAGGCCGCTGGGCGCCAGGTAGATCAGGCCCAGTCGCCCGGTGACTGCGCTGTCGGTGCGGCGCACGGTGGTGATGGCGAATGGCGCGTTGGCTGCGGCGCGCGCGTCGTAGTCGGTGTCTATGCGTGCGCTGTCGCGGCGCAGGCCGGCACTGAGCACCCAGCGCTCGCCGAACTTGATCTGGTCCTGCACGTACAGACCTGCCTGGTGCGTGCGGGCCAGCGCGCGGTCGCTGAGGTAGTTGTCATTCCAGTTCGGCGCGATGTGGATGGGGTTGACCAGGTCCAGCGGCGCCACGGCGCCGTTGAGCGAGTAGATGCGCCAGTCGAGCCTGGATCGGTAGTAGTCGAAGCCCACGGCCCACTGGTGCGAGACGGCACCCGTCCGGTGGCGGCCTTCGATCTGCGTGTCCATGACCCAGGTCTGTTCGGCGTCGGGCCGCACCATGGCCAGGCGTGCCATGCCGCGCTGGTCGGCCGTCAGGCCCCGGTTGCGCATCTCGCGCCGGTCGTTGCGGCCGTCCAGGTAGCGCAGGTTGTTGCGCAGCGTGAGCTGGTCGTTCAGGCGGTGCTCCAGCAGCCAGCCCACGCTGGCATTGCGCTTGTGGTGGCCAGATCCCGGTCCGCTGACGTTGATGTCCGTGGCCGACCAGCCCGCAGGCGTCTGGCGGTAGTAGGGGATGACGAAGCCGGTTTCGTCCTCCTGGTACTGCGCCAGCAGGGTGAGGCTGGTGCGCTCGCCCAGCAATGTGAAGGAGGGGGCGATGTAGCTGCGATCGGCGCGCAGGCCATTCCACTGCGTGCCCGATTCGCGCTTGAGCACGGTCAGCCGCGCCAGTGCCGTGCCCTGTTCATTGATGGCGCCACCGATGTCGGCCGTGAGCTGGCGCCGGTCGTGGCTGCCGAATTCCACGCCCACTTCGCGCTGCATGCCGGCGCGCGGGCGCTTGGTGACGGCATTGATCAGGCCACCGGGCGCGGACTGGCCGTACAGCACCGAGGCCGGGCCGTGCACGACTTCCAGCCGCTCCAGCCCATATGGCTCCAGGTTGGTCATGAAGCCGTTGTGGACCATGCGCATGCCGTCGCGGTACAGGCCCGTGCCGGTCAGATAGAAACCGCGCACGGCCACGTCGTCATCGGTGACGCCGTAGTCCATGGGACGCACGCCCGCGCTGTAGCGCACGGCCTCGGCCACGCTGGAGATGGCCTGGTCGCGGATCTGGGCCTCGCCGATGATGCTGACCTGCTGCGGCGTCTCCAGCAGCGGCACATCCATCTTCATGGCCGAGGCGCTGCGGCGTGGCGCGTAGCCGGGCACGGCGCCCCAGGCGCTTTCATGCTCGGCATCGGCCAGCACGTTCACGGTAGGCAGTGCATGCTCGGCCGCGGCCCCGGGCCGCGCACGGTGCACGGCCCAGCCGCCTTCGGCCGTGCGCGTGGCCTGCAGCTGGTGCGGGGCGAGCAGGGCGGCAAGCCCTTCTTGCACGCCGCGCGTGCCGCTCAGCGCCGCCGACTGTCGGCCCTGGACCAGGGCTGGATCGAACGAGAGGGTGATGCCTGCCTGGCGCGCAAGGCTGTGCAGGCTGGTCTCCAGATCACCGGCCGGCAGGTCGAACCGGATGGACCTGGCATCCGGGGCGGAGCTCGGGCTCTGGGCCAGAGCGGTCGCTGGCAGGCCCAGCGTGATCAACAGGCCCAGCGCCAAGGCCTGCGTGGCCAGGGCCGTGGGGCGTGTGCAGGAGGGCGGATGGGCGGCGTGGCGGGTACTGGGCAGGCTGGGCATGGAGGCAGTCCTTGAGAAGCGGCAAAGGAAAAAGCGATGTCTTTGCTCCTATGCCGAACGGGCGGTGTGAAACCCGTAATGACTGCCTGAAAAAAATTCCGGATCAGGCTTTGACCAGGCGCATGGCGCTGTGGGCACCGCTGGCTGCTCCTTGTCCGCGCTCCACACGCACGGGCAGCGTGCGGGCAATGGCGGCCAGCGCACGACCCGCCGGATCCGGCCCGTCGAGCTGGAATACGCCTGAAACATGCAGGGCAGCCACGTCGTCGGCGCATTCCATGGGAATGCCGGTCTGGCGTGACAGCTCGGTCATGAAGGCGTCCAGGCGCATGCGGCGGGCGACAAGCACGCCGTCGGTCCATGAGTCGGGCACCAGGCCTTCGTCGGGCAGGCGAACAGGGCGGTGCTGGCCGGCGTGCAGCACATGGGTTTCGCCGGAGGTGGCGACGATGGCGTCCAGGGGGCCTGGCGCAGTGCCGTCCAGCGCCCTGACATGGATGGCCACGCGGCCCTCGGTGACGTACAGGCGCGTGGCCGTGTCCGGGTGTTTTTCGTGGCGCACGCCGAAGCTGGTGCCCAGGGCCTCGAAGCGGGCCAGCGGCGTTTCCACCCAGAAGGAGCGTCGGCCCGCGAGGGAGCGCGGGTCGCTGCCGGTGTCGATGAAGATCTCGCCGCGTGCCAGGCGGACCACGCGGCGCAGCAAGGTGAAATCCACCTGCACCAGCGTGTCCGGTGCCAGGTGCAGGCGGCTGCCGTCGGCCAGCAGGGTGCTGCGGCGCTCACCGATGGCCGTGCCCAGCGCGATCTGCTCGCGCGGTGCAGCCCAACGCCATGCCATGGATCCCAGCAGCAGGGCCGCGGGGCCCAGGAACAGCAGCCGCTGCAGGCTTGCGCGCCGGCCTCGCGCCGGACCTGGACCTGCGGACCGCAGCACGCCGTGGGCCAGTCCCGCCTGGCCGGCGGGCAGGGCGAACTGGGCCTCCACCGCCTGGACCTGTTGCCAGGCCTGTTCGTGCGCGGCGTGGCTGCTGCGCCATGCCTGGCAGGCGGCGCGGTCGGCATCGGTGGCCGTGCCGGAGGCCAGCCGCACGGCCCAGGCAATGGCCTGTTCCAGCGCCTGGGGGGCCTGGTCTGTGCTCACGCCGTCAGTTCCTTGCGCAGGGCAAGGCAGTGGCGTATGGCGGTGGCCATGTATTTCTCGACCGAGCTCAGGCACACGCCCAGCCGCAGGGCGATTTCCGGGTAGCTCAGGCCTTCCAGGCGAGAGAGCAGAAAGGCGCTGCGGGCCTTGGGCGGCAGGCCGGCCAGCAGGTTGTCCATGCGCACCAGGGATTCGATCAGCAGATGGCGCTCCTCGGCCGAGGGCGCCAGCGGCTCGGGCAGGCTGGCGATGGCGTCCAGGCAGGCGCGCTCCAGCGCGGCGCGGCGGGTGTGGTCCACGACCAGGCCGTGGGCGATGGTGGTGAGCCAGGCGCGGGGCTCGCGCACGCCATGCAGGGACTGGGGCTTGCCCAGCACGCGAACGAAGGTGTCCTGGGCCAGGTCGGCCGCATCGCAGGGATTGCCCAGCCTGCGCCTGAGCCAGCCCACCAGCCAGCCGTGGTGGTCGCTGTAGAGCAGGGCGATGTCGGGGTGCGAAGGCGCGGCGGCCATGGGGCGGGTTCCTGGGAATGCGGATTTGATAATGATTCGCATTCTATTTGAGCAATGGCTGCAGCCTGCCCGCAACTGGCCCGCCGCGCAATGCGTTGCATGCATCCAACGCGATCCGGCCATGCGGGGCTGCGCACCTTCGGGTTTGAGCTAGGACAAGATCGGCCACGTCCGCCCCTGATGCAATACAGCTACGGGATTTGCCCCGGGCTACTCCAAGACTCTCCATCATGAAAAGAACTCTGCTCGCCGTTGCTGCCGTTTGCGCCCTGTCGTCGGGTGCCGCGTTTGCGCAGCAGGCCGAAGGCCCCTGGATGGTGCGCGTGCGCGCCGTGAATCTGGACAGCGCCAACAAGGACAGCACGGGTCTGGGTCTGTCGATCAACAACAAGTGGATGCCCGAACTGGACGTGTCCTACTTCTTCACGCCCAACATCGCGGCCGAGCTGGTGCTGACCTACCCGCAAAAGCACGACCTGCGTGCCAACGGCCTGGGCCAGATCGGCAGCCTCAAGCACCTGCCGCCCACGCTGCTGGCGCAATACCACTTCACCAATTTCGGCGCCTTCAAGCCCTACGTCGGCGCCGGTGTGAACTACACCCGCTTTTCGAGCGTGAGCTTCAACCCTGCCGTGCAGGCCGCGCTGAACCCCTCGATCAAGAAGAACAGTTTCGGCGGCGCGCTGCAGATCGGTTTCGACTACGCGCTGGACAAGAACTGGTCGCTGAATTTCGACGTGAAGAAGGTCTTCATTGAAACGGACGTGAGCTCCGCCGGCACCAAGGTGGGCACCTTCAAGGTGAACCCGGTGCTGGTCGGTGTGGGACTGGGCTATCGCTTCTGATCTCCGGATCATGAGTGAGGCACGCGCTGCTTCATCCGGCAGCGCGTAGTGAGGCAAGGATGGGTACTTGGTCCGGTATGCCGTTCGCGGCATACCGGATTTTTTTCGTCCGGACTGGTGCTTTCGCCTGCTGCGGACATGCTGCGGCGCACCACCGGACAGGTCACGAAAAAATCACGCGCGGGGGAAACTGTCCTACCCGCATGCCATGGGCAGGCGCCTAGGCTGGTGCCTCGGCCTGCCGGTGCGAGTCTTGCGAGGCTCGCTTGCCGTTTGCAGGCGTCAGTCACCATTGGCTGTCCGCCCCGTGGCGACCGCGCCCTGCTGCAAGCCGGGATGCGGCATTCACCATGCTGCGGCGGGCGGCGCACAACGCGAGGCCCCCACCATGCTGTCTGCCCACGACTCGACCGTGTCTTCCTCTGCCCTGGCATCGCGCGCCCAGCGCGTGCCGCTGCCTTTGCCTTCGGCGCCGCGTGCGCCCGCCCAGGGCGGCAGGCGCGAGGCGGCCCCGGAATGGGCGGACCACGCACTGCGCGCGACCCGCGCCGAACTGCAGCACGGGCTGATGCAGCCCCAGGCCCAGGTCTCTCCCAAATACCTCTACGACGCGCGCGGCTGCGACCTGTTCGAGCAGATCACGCGGCTGCCCGAGTACTACCCCACGCGCACCGAGGCCGCCATCCTGGCCGACTCTGGCGCCGCCATGGCCGAGGCCCTGCGCGGCAGCGAGGTGCTGATCGAGCTGGGCGCCGGCAATTGCGAGAAGGTGCGCGCCCTGTGCCGCAGCCTGCGGCCACGGCATTTCGTGGGCGTGGACATTGCGGGCGCGTTCCTGCGCCAGTCCGTGCGCCGGCTGGCCGAGGAATTTCCGCAGCTGCAGGCCCATGCCGTCACGGCCGACATCACCGAGCCGCTGACCCTGCCGCCCCATATCCCGCAGGCCGGGCGGCTGCTGTTCTACCCGGGCTCTTCCATCGGCAATTTCGACCCGGTACAGGCCCAGCGCATGCTGGGCCAGATGCGTGCCATGGTCAACGACGACGGCGGCCTGCTGATCGGCATAGACCTGCCCAAGTCCACGCAATGGCTGGAGCCCGCCTATGACGATGCCCAGGGCGTGACGGCGCGCTTCAACCTGAACCTGCTCAGCCACGTCAACAGCCTGCTGGGCAGCGACTTCAACCCGGACGACTGGGAGCATGTGGCCTTCTTCAACGCCGAGCATTCGCGCATCGAGATGCACCTGCGCGCGCGCCGCCCGCTGATCGTGGGCTGGCCGCAGGGGCTGCGGCATTTCTCGGCCGGCGAGACCATCCACACCGAAAACAGCTACAAATACCCGCTGCCCGAATTCCTGGGCATGCTGGCCTGCGCGGGCTTCGGCCCCTGCCAGGTCTGGACGGATGAGCGCCAGTGGTTTGCCGTGATCCATGCCCATGCGTGAAATGCCCGCCGTCTTCCGCTGGGTGCAGCGCTACGAGGCCGTGCGCCAGAGCACCGTACTGCTGGCCGCGCCCCTGTCGGCCGAGGATGCCTGCGTGCAGTCCATGCCAGACGCCAGCCCGGCCAAATGGCATCTGGCGCATACCACCTGGTTCTTCGAGACCTTTGTGCTGGCCGAGCACGCGCCCGGCGTGCCGCCCTTCGATGCCGACTTTCGCGTGCTGTTCAACTCCTACTACCAGCAGGTGGGCGAGCGGCATCCGCGTGCGCAGCGCGGGCTGCTGACGCGCCCCTCGCTGGCGCGGGTGCTGGCCTACCGCGAGGCCGTGGACCAGCGCATGCTGCAGATGTTCGAGGACTGGGGCACGCAGCCGCCTGCGCGGCTGGCCGCGTTGCTGGAGCTGGGCCTGCAGCATGAGCAGCAGCACCAGGAGCTGCTGCTGACCGACATCAAGCACCTGCTGTCCTGCCACCCGCTGTGGCCTGCGTACCGGGCGCAGGAAGAGGGCGTGCCTGCGCCGCAAGAGCCCGATGGATTGCCCCCGCCGCTGCAGTGGCTGACCGTGCCGCGCGGCATGCATGCCGTGGGCCATGCGGGCGAGGGCTTTGCCTTCGACAACGAGCGCCCGCGCCACGAGGTGTTCCTGCAGGGCTGCGAGATGGCGCAGCGGCCCGTGAGCAATGCCGAGTTCCTGCGCTTCGTCAAGGATGGCGGCTATGCCCAGCCGCAGTGGTGGCTGGCCGAAGGCTGGGACTGGCGCTGCGCGCAGCAGCTGGAGCACCCGTGGTACTGGCGGCGCCAGGCCGGCGGCGTGATGGACGGCATGTGGCAGGAATTCAGCCTGCATGGCGCGCTGGCCCTGGACGGGCGCAGGCCCGTCTGCCACCTCTCTTACTTCGAGGCCGATGCCTATGCGCGCTGGGCCGGCGCACGCCTGCCCACCGAGGCGGAATGGGAGGCGGCCCTTGCCGCGCAGATGGCGCAGCGCCCGCAGCACGGCGAGCCGCCCGGCCCCGTGCACCCGCGCGCCATGCAGTCCGGCAGCCATGCGCTGGGCGAGGTCTGGGAGTGGACCCAGTCGGCCTACACCGCCTACCCGGGCTTTGTGGTGGCCGAGGGCGCGGTGGGTGAATACAACGGCAAGTTCATGGTCAACCAGTACGTGCTGCGTGGCGGATCCTGCCTCACGCCGCCCGGCCATGCGCGCGCCAGCTACCGCAATTTCTTCCCCACCCAGGCGCGCTGGCAGATGACCGGCCTGCGGCTGGCAAGGGATCTGGCCTGAGCCTGCCCGTGCCGCGTTGCCTGGCATTGCATCGCGCGCCGGCGCATGCAGTAGCATCGTCGGCCTCAATGATCCGAGGGAGTTCCATGTTGTTGCGTTCGCTTGTTCTTGCCATGCCGCTGTCCCTGGTCCTTGCCGGCTGTGCCACTGCGCCGCCCCAGGCACCGGCGCCCAGCCAGCCACAGGATCAGCCCCGGCCCGAGGTGCCCGCCAAGACCCCGGCCGATGCGCCGCACGCCGAACCCGAGGTCGCCAACCTCACGCCCCTGCCCAGCCTGCTGCTGATCGGCGAAGACGCTGCCGGCCGCTACTACTCCATGGTGGCCAAGGCCACGTTCACCATCGAGGCCGATGGCCACCTGAGCCTGGCCGACCAGGGCGGCGGCCACGGCGGCGAGCCTATGGCGCCCCAGGCCGACATGCAGGACCAGAGCATGTCCACCGAATGCAAGCCCTATGGCGCCGTGGCCAACCAGCGCACCACCTGGTTCCCGTACACGGGCGTGTTCGTGCGCGGCGGCACGCTGGTTGGCGCCAGGGCCGACGGTGCGGACGTGGCCGCCAAGGCGCTCACCGAGCATGAAGGTGCCCAGATGCTCTACACGGGCAAGGATGCTGATGCCACCGAGTACTACTACGCGCCCTGCGTGGGTGCGCAGCGTGTATCCACGGGCTGGCGGCTGGACCGCTACCTGCCCGACGGCGGGCAGCTGCGCGTGCGCGCCGATGCGCGCGGCGGCAAGGGCCAGACACTGGAGCTGAAGATTCCCAAGCCCTTTGCGCCCTTCGTGCTGGTGCGCTACCAGTCGGGCGCCATGATTCCCGTGCCCATGCGCGCCGTGCTGGCCACGGTGGACCTGGCCGAGCGCCGCGTGGTGATGCAGTACCAGGGCACCTATGCCGTGGAGCCTGCCATCCGCAAGATGGAGCTGCGCCTCATCGTGCCCGGCAGCCGCCCGTCCGAAGGCGAGACCGCCGCGCGCCACGCCGAACGCACCCAGGCCCAGCTGCGCGACCTGGCCCGCTGCGCCCCGCCCAAGGGCCATGCCATCGAGCCCTGCGCCAACCCGCAACGCACGCCCGATCCACTGATCTTCTACTCCTCGCAGCAAGTGCGGGAGCGCGCCAAGCGGCGCTGACAGGCCAGTGCCTGCCTGCAAGGGCCGGGCCGCCGCGCAGTCCGGCCAGCCCTTGCGCGGGAATCAGACCTTGGCCAGCGCCTGCTCCAGGTCGGCCAGCAGGTCGCTGATGTGCTCGATGCCCACGGACAGGCGCACCATGCCTTCGGTCACGCCGGCCTTGGCAAGCTCCTCGGCGTCGAGCTGGCGGTGCGTGGTCGATGCCGGGTGCGTGGCCAGGGACTTGGCGTCGCCGATGTTGACCAGGCGCGTAAACAGCTGCAGCGCATCCAGGAAGCGCGCACCGGCGGCGCGCGTGTCGCTGTCGCCGCTGCCGTTCTTGAGGCTGAAGGAGAGGATGCCCGAGGCGCGGCCGCCCAGCTGCTTCTTCACCAGGGCGTGGTCGGGGTGGTCCTGCAGGCCGGCGTAGCGCACCCATTCGATCTTGGGATGCTTTTGCAGCGTCTCGGCGATCTTCTGGGTGTTCTCGCAGATGCGGTCCATGCGCAGGGCCAGCGTCTCGATGCCCTGCAGGATGAGGAAGGCGTTGTGCGGCGACAGGGCGGCGCCGGTATTGCGCAGCGGCACCACGCGCACGCGGCCGATGTAGGCGGCCTCGCCCAGGGCCTCGGTGTAGACCACGCCGTGGTAGCTGACATCGGGCTCGTTCAGGCGCTTGAAGCGTGTCTTGTGCTCGGCCCAGGGGAACTTGCCGCTGTCCACGACGGCACCGCCCACGCTGTTGCCGTGGCCGCCGAGGTACTTGGTCAGCGAGTGCACGACGATGTCGGCGCCGTGCTCGATGGGGCGCAGCAGATAGGGGCTGGGCACCGTGTTGTCCACGATCAGCGGCACGCCATGGGCATGAGCCACGTCGGCCAGCGCGCGGATGTCGGTGACATTGCCCAGCGGGTTGCCGATGGACTCGATGAAGATGGCCTTGGTCTTCTCGTCGATGTACTGGGCGAAGCTGGCCGGGTCGCGCGGATCGGCAAAGCGCACGGTGATGCCCTGCTGCGGGAAGGTGTGGGCGAACAGGTTGTAGGTGCCGCCGTAGAGCGTGCTGGCCGAGACGATGTTGTCGCCGGCCTCGGCAATCGCCTGGATGGCATAGGTGATGGCGGCCATGCCCGAGGCCACGGCCACGGCGGCAATGCCGCCTTCCAGCGCCGCGACGCGCTTTTCCAGCACGTCGGTGGTGGGGTTCATGATGCGCGTGTAGATGTTGCCGGCCACCTTGAGGTCGAACAGGTCGGCGCCATGCTGGGCACTGTCGAAGGCGTAGGCCACGGTCTGGTAGATGGGCACGGCGGCCGACTTGGTGGTGGGGTCGGGCGAGTAGCCGGCGTGGACGGCCAGGGTTTCGATGCGCATGGAAGATTGCCTTTCTGGTGACGGCTTACGCAAGAGGGGCACGGGCGGGCCATTTGCCATGGGGAGCGGCGCGTTCCCGCATCCTGTTTGCGTAAGTCCTGAGGTTTTACTAGCGGAGGACGGTTGGCATTGTGGCGTGCCGGCCTCCGGTGCCCAACGATGCGTTGGTTACGAACATATACGCCGCAGCCCGGTTGCTCCTCTGCCACGCGCAGATATGCCTGGCCTGCCATCGCCAGAACCGTGAGTGAATGTGTATTTTTGTTAACGACGTGTTGTAACGTGACCTGATCGCTAGACTCCATCAGGGAGTTGATGGTGACGTTGACAGCAAGACATCTTCTGGCGCTGGCGGTGCCCCTGTGCACCTTGCTGCTGGCCGGCTGTTTCTATGTCTGCTGGCGGCATCTGCGTGCCCGGCGCGAGTTGCGCAGCATGTCCTTCGCCTTCACCGGCTTCAGCCTGGCGCTGCTGCTGCAGATCCTGGAGCGGCCTGCGGCCGTTCCCGTCAATGCGTTGACGACGGCCGCGCTGCAACTGTGCGCGGCCTGGTTCATCACCGAGGCCATGGCCATACGCCAGGGCGTGCGCCCGGATGCACCGCTGGCGGCCGGCTTTGGCGGCGCGGTGCTGGTGGTGCTGGGCTACTACGCCTGGGCCGTGCCCGATGCCCAGGCGCGCCAGCATGTGCTCAATTTCGGCCTGGGCCTGCAACTGGCCCTGCCGCTGTGGCGGCTGCCACGCAGGCATCCCTGCACAGGCTGGGACCGGCTGCTGCTGTGGGTGTTCGTGGTCTTTGCGCTGAGCTTTTTCGTCCGCACGCTGTGGGTGACGCCGCGTGCTGCTTCGGTATCGGCCAGCGCAGCCGGGGAATGGCTGGGCATTTCTTCCTCGTGGATGGCGCTGCAGCTGAGCCTGCTGGTGTTCGGCCTGCTGTTTGCCATGCTCTTCCTGGCCGCAGCGGTGCGCGACACCGTGCAGGAGCTGCACGAGGAGCGCGACCGCGATCCGCTGACCGGGCTGCTGAACCGGCGCGCCTTCAAGGAGGCCGTGCAGCGCCGGCTGGCCGAGCAGCCGCAGCTGTCGGCCGCCGTGCTGGTGTGCGACCTGGACCATTTCAAGCGGGTCAACGACGGCTGGGGCCATGCGGCGGGCGACGAGGTGCTGCAGCGCTTTGCGCGCCTGCTGCTGCGCAGTACGCGCCAGCAGGACCTGGTTGCACGCTTTGGCGGGGAGGAGTTCGTGGCCCTGCTGCCGCACGCCGACCCGCTGGCCGCGCAATGGATCACCCGGCGCATCCAGACCCAGCTGCGCCTGATGGGCTTCAGCGCGCTGCCCGACGACATACGCATCACGGCCAGCTTTGGCGTGGCCTGGATGGCCCAGGGCCAGACGCTGGAGCAGGCGCTGGCGCGTGCCGACGCCATGCTCTACGAGGCCAAGCGCGCAGGCCGCGACCGGGTGCGGCTGGTGCCGCAAGAGGAAGAGGCCTAGCCGGGGCTTGGCTTGCCCGGCGTGACCGGCGCCTGCAGCAGGCGTGGGGTGCGGGACGGGCGTGGCGATGAGCGCGGGGCGCTGGACTCGCGCGGTACATGTGGCTCATGTGGCTCATGCGGCTTGTGCTGCTCGTGCGACACATGCTGCTCGTGCGACACATGCGGCTCGCGCGGTGCATCCTGCTCGCGTGGCGCGTGGGGCCTGCGTGGTCCCCGCGGGCCGCTGGAGCTGCCGGGGCCGCGGGGTTCAGGCGCAGGCCTGGCGGGCCTGGCCGGGCGTTCGGCCACGGCCGGCTGGCGCTGTTCCCAGGCGGGCAGGGCGGCATGCACCATGGCGGCGCCGTGGGCGTCGTTGGCCGCGTAGTGGCGCTGGGCCAGGCTCAGCTGCGGTGCAGCCCAGTTGGAGGTGGAGATCTTCTTGGACTTGTGGAAGTTCTGCCCCAGCACCAGGGCCACGGCCGCGCGCACGCCTACCGAGCTGGCATAGCCGTGACGCTTGAACACGCGGTCCAGGTCGATCACGTTGTGCAGCGCAACGCCCAGGCGCGCGGGCAGCGCGCTGCGGTCATGGTCCAGGCCGAAACCGGCCTTGCAGATGGACTCGCTGGCCAGCACGTCGGCCGCAAGCGCGCGTGCCTGCGCATGGTGCAGCTGCAGCAGCCAGGCCTGGTCGCAGGTGGCCAACTGCACCACATGGGGGCCGGTGTCGGTCTGGTGGGCGTGGAACAGCGGCTTGCTCTCGGTGTCGAAACCGAGCACGGGAGCCGCCATCAGCGCGGCGCGTGCGGCCGCGAATTCGGCGTCGGTGGCGGGCACGAGGATGCAGCGCTCAGGCAGGGCGGCAAAAGGCGGCAGCAGGCGGCTGTCATCCTTGCTGGGAGCGTGCAGGCGGGGCATGGGAAAAGAGGGGGAAGCCGAGGCAAGCCGTCAAGTATGCCTGCACTTGCATGCCCCTCAGGCACCGGGTTTTTATCCCCGGTGCGTGTGGACGGAGTTGTGGAAAACTCCGGGTGTAACTTGCCGAATCCGCGCCCTGCAAGGCTTTCCACGGAATGCCTAAAAAATCAGCGCAGTGGCGAAAGGGCGTCGAATAAGGGTATTTGCGGATGGCTGCGCCGGACCCCGATGCAGGGTCCGGCGGCTGTTTCAAAAGGTGTCTAAAGGCCTTGATCGTTGAAGACCGGCACCCGCTTTTCCAGGCCGGCGCGCACGGCCTCGGCCTGGTTGGAGCTGCCCAGCAGGGCCTGCTGCTCCTGCGCCTCGGCCAGCAGGATGTCTGCGGGAGAAGCGGTTTCGCTGAGCTGCATCAGCCGCTTGGACGCGCGTATGGCGTGCGGGCTGCTGGCCGCGATCTGGCGGGCCAGGTGGCGCGCTTCCTCCAGCGGCGCAGCGCTCACGCGCGTGGCCAGGCCCAGGGCCACGGCCTCGGGGCCGGGCACGATGCGGCCGGTGTAGACCAGTTCGCGCAGCACATCGCCGCGCACCAGCGGCGCGGCCAGCGCGCAGCCGGCCATGTCGGGCACCAGTCCCCATTTGATTTCCATGATGGACAGCCGCGCATCATCGGCCACCAGGCGGATGTCCGCACCCAGCGCCAACTGCAGGCCGCCGCCGTAGGCCACGCCGTGCACGGCGGCGATCACGGGCACGGGCAGTTCGCGCCAGCCCCAGCAGATCTGCTGGAAGCGGTTGGCCATGCCGTGCGTGCGCGCGGCCAGGTCCGTCATGTCCGCCGTCTGCTGGCCGTCGGCAATGCCGGCCATGCTGCCCATGTCCAGGCCCGCGCAGAAGGCGCGTCCTTCGCCATGCAGCACCACGGCGCGCAACCCGGGCGTGTCCCGCAGCCGCGCCAATGCGTCGATCAGGGCGTCGAACATGGCGGGGTCCAGCGCATTCATCTTGTCGGGCCGGGCCAGGGTCACCTCGGCCACGCCGTGGTCCACCGATATGCGCACGCGTTCTTGGCTCATGGCTTGTCTCCTTGTGTCTATGCGGTTCTTTGCTGGCGGTCGGCCGCGTTGCGCGATTCGATGGCGCTGCGCGCATTCGCCCAGTCCTGGTCGCTCCAACTGGCCAGCCCGGCGAAGTTGCCGCCCGTCGCCTGGTATTGTCCGCCGTCTATGGCGATGGTCTGTCCCGTCAGGTACTCGGCCTGGCGGCTCATGAGGAAGACGGCCAGGTTGGCCAGCTCGGGCATGCGGCCGTTGCGGCCCATGGGGTTGTCGGCGCGTACATGCTCGCCGCCCTGCGGATTCAGCCGCGCGCTCATGCCTTCGGTGGGGAACAGGCCCGGCGCGATGGCGTTGAAGCGTATGCCCCGGTTGCCCCATTCCACGGCCAGCGACTGCGTCATGGCATGCACGCCCGACTTGGCCATGGCCGAGGGCACGGTGAAGGCCGAGCCGTTCCAGACCCAGGTGGTGAGGATGGACAGCACGCTGGCCTTGCGGCCCTCGGCCAGCCAGCGGCGGCCGCACTCCAGCGTGAGGTTGAAGCTGCCGCGCATGACGATGTTGGCCACGGCGTCGAAGGCGCGCATGGACAGGTCCTCGGTGCGGCTGACGAAGTTGCCGGCCGCGTTGTTGACCAGGCCCGTGAGCGCGCCGCCGTCGGCCCAGATGGCCTCGATCATCTGCTCTACGGCCTCGGGCTGGCGCACGTCGCAGGCATGGCCCACGGCCCGGCCGCCGTGCTGCTGCATCAGCTCCTGCGCTGTCTGCTCGACCACGGCGCCGCGCCGGCCGCACAGGTAGATGTCGGCGCCCATCATGAGAAAGGCCTCGGCCATGACGCGGCCCAGGCCGGTGCCACCGCCAGTGACGAGGATGCGTTCGCCCTTGAGCAGGCCGGGCTTGTAGATGAGGTCGTCGAGGGTCATGGCTGCTGTCTCCTGTGCTGCCGGGGAAGGGATAGGGGGACTGCGGCAGCGCTAGGTGCCGCCAGGGGATCAGAGCGTCAGAGCGCGCGCGATATCACTTCCTTCATGATTTCGCTGGTGCCGCCGTAGATGCGCTGCACGCGCGCATCGGCGTACATGCGGGTGACCATGTATTCGTTCATGTAGCCGTAGCCGCCATGCAGTTGCACGAGTTCGTCAAGCACGCGGCCCTGCGCTTCCGAGCCCCAGAGCTTGGCCATGGAGGCCGTGGCCGTGTCCAGCGTGCCGGCCACCAGCTGCTCCACGCAGCGGTCGATGAAGGCGCGGCCCACGGTCAGCGTGGTGGCCACCTCGGCGAGCTTGAACCGGGTGTTCTGCATGTCGGCAATGGCCTGGCCGAAGGCGCGGCGCTCGCGCACGTAGGCCAGCGTGGCCTCGTAGGCGCCTTCCATGCAGGCCAGGGCAGCCAGGCCGATGATCAGGCGCTCGTAGGGCAGGTCGCCCATGAGCTGGTAGAAGCCCTGGCCTTCGCGCCCGCCCAGCAGCGCGTCCTGCGGCACGGCCACGTCGTCGAAGAAAAGCTCCGAGGTGTCCTGGGCCTTCATGCCCATCTTGTCGAGCACGCGGCCCACGCGAAAGCCCGCGCAGTCCCGGGTCTCCACGATGAGGATGGAGGTGCCGCGCGCTCCCTGGGCCGGGTCGGTCTTGCAGACCACGAGGATCAGGCCGGCCAGCAGGCCGTTGGTGATGAAGGTCTTGCTGCCGTTGATGCGGTAGCGGCCGTCCCTGAGTTCTGCGCGCGTGCGCACGCCCTGCAGGTCCGAGCCCGCGCCGGGCTCGGTCATGGCGATGGCGCCCACCAGCTCGCCGCGCGCCATGGCGGGCAGGTACTTGCGCTTTTGCGCCTCGGTGCCATGGTTGAGCAGGTAGTGGGCCACGATGGAGTGCACGGAGTTGCTCATGCCCGAGAGGGCGCGGCGCGCCATCTCCTCGTGGATCACGGCCTCGTGGCGGAAGTCGCCGCCGCCGCCGCCGTAGTCCTCGGGGATGTCGGTGCACAGCAGGCCCAGCTCGCCGGCGCGGCGCCAGATGGCATGGCCCACGTTGCCGCGCTGGCGCGCGGCCTCGTCCTGGGGCTGCATTTCGGTTTCCAGAAAGCGCACGGCGGTGGCGCGCAGGCTTTCCAGCTCGGGGGTGCTCCAGGAGCGTGTCAGTTGCAGTGGCATGGCTTGGACCGGTGGATTGAGGGGTCCAGTTGATGCGGCGTTCGCGGCCCTGCCAGTAGGGTTCGCGCAGCTGGAATTTCTGCAGCTTGCCGGCGGCCGACAGTGGCAGCTCGGCGCGGAACTCCACCGAGCGTGGGCACTTGTAGCCCGCGATGCGTTCGCGGCAGTGGGCGATGACCTCGGCCTCGGTCAGCGGCTGGCCCTCGCGCGCGACGATCACGGCGTGCACGCGCTCGCCCCAGCGTTCGTCAGGCACGCCGATGACGGCGCACATGGCGACCTGGGGCAGCTGGGCGATGGCGTTCTCGACCTCGGCCGAGTACACGTTCTCGCCGCCGCTGACGATCATGTCCTTGAGCCGGTCCACGACGAAGAGGTAGCCGTCGGCATCCAGCCGGCCCATGTCGCCCGTGTGCATCCAGCCGTCCTTGAGCGCGGCGGCCGTCTCGGCGGGCCTGTTCCAGTAGCCCTGCATGACCATGGGGCCGCGCGCCGTGATCTCGCCCACCTCGCCAGGCGGCAGTTCGCGGCCCTCGCCATCGACGATGCGCACCTCGGCAATGGTCACGGGCCGGCCGGCCGCGCGCAGCAGGCGCTCGCGCTGCGGGCCGGGGCGGTGCTCGGCCGGGCCCATGGACACGAGGGTGGGCGACAGCTCGGTCATGCCGTAGGCCTGGGCGAAGTCGGCGCCGGGCAGCGCCTGCATGGCGCGCTCCAGCAGGCTGGCGTCTATGGGCGCCGCGCCATAGAGCATGAGGCGCAGGCTGGACAGGTCGAATTCGGCCAGGCGCGGATGCTCGATCAGCCGGCGGATCATGGTGGGCACCAGGAACAGCTCGTTCACGCCGTGCTGCTGGATGCCGGCGAGGATGGCCAGCTCGTCGAAGGCCGGCACGATGACCTGGGGCACCAGGCGCTGGGCCATGAGCAGGGCCAGGCCGCAGCCGGCCACATGGAACATGGGAGTGACCACCATGCCCACCTTCACATGCTGGCGCGGCACGTTGCTGGCATTGGACAGGGCGTTGATGAACAGGTTGTCGTGGCTGAGCATCACCCCCTTGGGCCGGCCCGTGGTGCCGCCCGTATACATCACGGCGGCCAGGTCGTTGCCGCTGCGCAGCGCGTCGGCGCAGGGCGTGGCAGCGGCCAGCAATTGCTCGTAGTGCAGAGCGCCTTCGGGCGCGGCGCCCGTGCCGCAGAACACCACGGTGCGCAGGCTGGAGGACAGCTCGCGCAGCCGGGGCACCAGGGGCGCGAAGGCATCGTCCACGAAGAGCACGCGCGTGTCGCAGTCGTCCAGCGAGTAGGCCACCTCGTGCGCGCTCCAGCGGATGTTGACGGGGTTGACCGCGGCGCCTGCCCACCAGCAGCCATAGAAGTATTCAAGGTAGCGGATGGAGTTCAGGCCCATCATGCCGACGCGGTCGCCGGGCGCCACGTCCAGCGCCCGCAGCAGGCCGGCACAGCGTTCGATGCGCTGCGCCAGCTGCGACCAGTTGGCCTGCTCTGCGCCGCAGATGGCCGCCGTGGCGCCGGCCTTTTCGCGGCGGCCCTTGTGGATGGCCTGGGTGAGATACATGGGCATGGGGTTTCCTCAGGAGCGGGCGTTCCAGGCGGCCAGCGTGTCTTGCAGGCTGGCGGCGCGCGGGGGGCGGGGCTGCTCGGGCACGCTGCGCGAAAAGCGCGGCGCCGGCGCGGGCTGGAGTACGCCGCCGGCCTCGGTGAACGTGGCGCGCGCGCGGTTGTGGGCATGCTGGGGCGCCTCGTCCCAGTCGAGCACGGGGGCGAAGCAGGCATCGCTGCCTTCCAGCAGCTCGCACCATTGCTGGCGCGTGCGCGTGCGGAACACGTCGGCCAGGCGCAGCTTGAGCAGGGGCCAGCGCGCGGCGTCCAGCTGCGCGTCGAACAGCGGGTCCTGTATGCCGCAGCGCTGGCGCAGCTCGGCGTAGAACTGCGGCTCTATCGCGCCTATGGCGATGTATTTGCCGTCGGCGCAGGCATAGGTGTCATAGAAGTGCGCGCCGCCGTCCAGCAGGTTCTCTCCGCGCTGGTTGCTCCACTGGCCCTTGGCCTTGAAGCCGTACATGAAGGCCGACAGCAGGGCCGTGCCATCGGTCATGGCCGCGTCGATGACCTGGCCCCGGCCGCTGCGCCCGGCCTCGTGCAGGGCGGCCAGCAGGCCCACGGCCAGCAGCATGCCGCCGCCGCCGAAGTCGCCCACGTAGTTGAGCGGCGGCACGGGCGCCTCCCCCGCGCGGCCGATGGCGTGCAACGCGCCGGAGATGGCGATGTAGTTGATGTCATGCCCCGCCGCATTCGCCAGCGGCCCGTGCTGGCCCCAGCCCGTCATGCGGCCGTAGACCAGGCGCGGGTTGTGCGCCAGGCAGGGCTCGGGGCCCAGGCCCAGGCGCTCCATCACGCCGGGCCGAAAGCCCTCGATGAGCAGATCGGCACGTGCGATCAGCGCCAGGGCCGAGGCCTGGCCTTCCTCGCCGCGCAGGTCGATCTCGACCTGGCTGCGGCTGCGCGTGGTGATGTCCTGTGCATCGACCGGCGTGCCGGGCCGCGCGATGCGCAGCACCTCGGCACCCATGTCGGCCAGCAGCATGGCGCAGAACGGCCCCGGGCCCAGGCCCGCGAACTCGACAACGCGCACGCCTTCAAGCGGTCCTGGCATGGAGGTCTCCTTTCAGGCCGTGGGCAGTGGATGGTTCTTGTACTGCTCGCGCAGCTTGGTCTTCAGCAGTTTTCCCGTGGCCGTGTGCGGCAGCTCGGCCACCTGCAGCACGTCGTCGGGCAGCCACCATTTGGCGATGCGCGTGGACAGGAAGTCGAGCATGGACTCGCGGCTGACGCTGTGGCCTGCGCGCGGCACCACCAGCAGCAGCGGCCGCTCCTGCCACTTGGGATGGGCCACGCCGATGATGGCGGCCTCGGCCACGCCGGGATGGCCCATGGCGGCGTTCTCCACGTCGATGGAGGAGATCCACTCGCCGCCCGACTTGATCACGTCCTTGGCGCGGTCCACCAGCTGCAGGAAGCCGTCGGCATCGATGGTGGCCACGTCGCCCGTGGTGAAGAAGCCTTCCTCATCGACGGGCGAGCCGCCTTCGCCCTTGAAGTAGCCGCTGGCGATCCAGGGGCCGCGCACGCGCAGGTGTCCCCGGGCCTGGCCGTCCCAGGGCTGGGGCCGGCCGTCGTCGTCCACGATCTTGAGGTCCACGCCCCAGACGCCGCGCCCCTGCTTGAGCTTGACCTTGACCAGTTCCTCGCCCGACAGCGCGTCGTGCCGGGGCAGCAGCTTGCTGACCACGCCGATGGGGCTGGTCTCGGTCATGCCCCAGCCCTGCACGACCTGGGCGCCGAACTGGTTCTCGAAGCGCTCCAGCATGGCGCGCGGCACGGCCGCGCCGCCGATGCCTATGCTCTTGACGCCCAGTGCGCGCGGGTCGATGTCGGGATGCGCATCCAGGTACTGGAACAGCATCAGCCACACGGTGGGCACGCCCTGCGAGAAGGTGACCTTCTCGTCGCGCATGAGCTCGTAGACGCTCTGGCCGTCCAGGTGGGGGCCGGGCAGCACCAGCCGTGCGCCGGCCATGGCCGCCGCATAGGGCGTGCCCCAGGCGTTGGCATGGAACATGGGCACGATGAGCATCACGGTCTCGCTCGCGTTCAGGCCGAAGGTGTCGGGCGCCAGCTCCATCAGCGTGTGCAGCACGGTGGAGCGGTGCGAGTACAGCACGCCCTTGGGGTGGCCCGTGGTGCCCGAGGTGTAGCACAGCGACGAGGCCGTGCGCTCGTCGAACTCGGGCCAGTCGAAGTCCTCGCTCTGGTTGCCCACCAGTTCGTCCCAGCAGTGCAGGTCGGGCAGGTCCAGCGCGGGCATGTGCACGCGCGAACTCATGCAGACATAGGTGGTCACGGTCTTCAGATGCGGTGCGAGCTTTTCCACCAGCGGCGCGAAGGTCACGTCGAAGAACAGCACCCGGTCCTCGGCATGGTTGGCGATGTATTCGATCTGCTCGGGAAACAGGCGCGGGTTGATGGTGTGCAGCACCGCGCCGCTGCCCGAGACGCCGAAGTACAGCGCCAGGTGGCGCCAGCTGTTCCAGGCCAGCGTGCCCACGCGTTCGCCAGGCTGCACGCCCAGCGACTGCAGGGCGTTGGCCACCTGGCAGGAGGCGCGGCGCATGCCGGCCCAGTCGGTGCGGTGCAGGCCACCGTCCCGGGATTCCGGCAGACGCGAGACGATCTCGGTGTGCGGGTGAAATCGCGCCGCATGCTCGATCAGCGACGAGATCATGAGCGGGCGGTCCTGCATCAGTCCTTGCAAGGCGGGCATGGGGGTGTCTCCTGTCGTTGTCCTGAAGGCCGGGGTCATTGCACGGGCGCGTAGCGGCTGCCGTCGAAGCGCACGAGCTGCATCTTCTTGATGGGGAAGAAATCGTCCCCACCGGTCTGCAGGCTGATGCCCGGGTAGAGCATGGGCAGGTCCATCTTCAGGCTGGCGGCCTGCTTCATGATGTTGGCGCGCGTGAGCTCGTCGCCGGCCTGCCTGAGCACCTGCACCAGGGTCTGGGCCTGGGAGTAGCCGATGACGTTAAGCGAATCGTTGGGGTCGCCCGCCGGGTAGAACTGCTTCATGAAGGCCAGGTAGCCGGCCAGCTCGGGCGTGCCCTGGTTGGTGGGGTCCGAGGGCTCGCGCAGGTAGCTGGCCGTCATCACGCCGCGCGCGTTGTCCAGGCCCGCAGGCTTGAGCACCGAGCTGATGGACAGCGAGACGCTGACCAGGTAGTGCGCAGGCTTCCAGCCGATGTCGGCGGCCTTGCGTATGGACTGGGCCGCGAACTTGGGCGTGCTGATGTTGATGAAGGTGTCCGCCCCCGATCCCTTGAGCGCCACCATCTGGCTGTCCACCGTGGGGTCGCCGACCTCGTAGGTCTGCTGCACGACGATGCGCTGCTTGGCCTGCTCGCCAAAGCCGTCGAGCACGCCCTTGAGGTAGTCCTTGCCGAAGTCGTCGTTCTGCATCAGGACGGCCACCTTGGCCTGGGGCCGCGTGGCCAGGATGTGCTGGGCGAAGGTGCGGCCTTCGAGCTGGTAGGTGGGCTGCCAGCCCATGGTCCAGGGGAAGTTCTTCGGATCGCCCCAGCGTGTGGCGCCCGTGGAGACGAACAGCTGGGGCACCTTGCGCTGGTTCATGTAGCGATGCACGGCCTGGTTGTGCGAGGTGCCCAGCGCGCCGAACATCAGCAGCACGCCGTCGCGCTCGACCAGCTTGCGCGTCTGCTCCACGCTCTGGGCGGGGTTGTAGGCGTCGTCGGCCGAGAGGTAGGTGATCTTGCGGCCGTTGATGCCGCCCTCGGCATTGATCTTGGCGAAGTAGGCCGCATGGGCCTTGCCGATGGTGCCGTAGGCCGACACCGGGCCCGAGTAGGGCACGAAGTTGCCGATGCGGATCTCGGTGTCGCTGGCGCCGGTGTCGTACTTCTTCTGGGCCTGGGCTGGCACCTGGGTGATGGCCGGCAGGGCCAGCGCCAGGCAGGCGATCAGGGCCCAGGGGCCCCGGGCGATGGTGTTGCGCATGGTTGTCTCCTGGCTTGCGGGCGCCGTGCCCGCTTTTCTTGTGGTGGCCGGTCCATGGTAGGAACCGGCCCGGCGCGCGCCCATCGTCGATTCCGACGAATGCATGTGCGGGCGCAGCAAGGTGCTTCGGGACGGCGTGGAAGGACGGCGCGGCGGTCAGCCCGGCTGGCGGGGCGCGAACACGGGCTCGCGCTTTTGCATGAAGGCCTGCACGCCTTCCATGAAGGCCGGCGCGCCCACCAGCTCGCGCTGGCGTTCGGCCTCGTAGTGAAGCTGCTGCTCCAGCGTGGAAGCGGCTGCGTGGTCCAGCGCGCGGCGGGCTTCCAGCACGGCGCCGGCCGGCAGCCGCGCCAGGCGTGCGGCCGTGGCCAGGGCCTGCTCGCGCAGGGCCTCGTCGTCCACGCAGGCCCAGACCAGGCCCCAGTCGGCGGCCTGCTGCGCGCCCAGCCTGTCGCCCAGCAGGGACAGGCCCAGGGCGCGCGCACGGCCCAGCCGGCGCTCGATGAACCAGGTGGTGCCCAGGTCCGGCACGATGCCCAGGCGCGGCAGGAAAGGCAGGTAGAAGTAGGCCGAGCGCGCCGCCAGCGCCACGTCGCCGGCCAGGGCCAGGCCCACGCCGGCCCCGGCTGCCGCGCCGTTGATGGCGCAGACCACGGGCACGGGCAGCTGCTGCAGGTCCAGGATGATGCGGTTGGACAACTGCTGCATGTTGTCGGCCGTCTGCGCGCCCAGCGTGCGGCCATCGGCCTGGGCCCCGCCTTGTGCCCCGCCTTGCGCCCCGCCTTGCGCGCCGCCCATGGACGACAGGTCCGCGCCCACGCAAAAGCCCCGGCCCTCGGCGATGAGCACCAGGGCGCGTAGGGAGGTGTCCTCGCGCACCTCGGCCAGCAGTTCGCGCAGACGCAGCTGCAAGGGCCTGCCCAGCGGATTCATGCGGGCGCTGTCCTGGAGGACGATGAGGGCGATCTCGCCGTTGTTGCCGTGGCGTTCCATGCGGACGGCCGGACTGGAATTCATGGGGGGACTCCTGTGGGTGGGGATGGAAAGTCAGGCACGCGGCCGCTGCCGGGGCAGGTGCAGGCCCGGCCGGCCCAGCCGGTGCAGCAGGCCCATCACGCCGCCGGGCATGGCGAACATGAAGACGATGAGCACGGTGCCGTAGACGGCCCAGGGCGCGGCCTTGGACACCTGCTCGGCCAGCCCCGGGATGAACATGATGAACAGGGCGCCGAACAGCGCGCCCCACAGCGTTCCCACGCCACCCACCACCACGCCCACCAGCAGCGAAATGGACAGGAACATGGTGAAGGAGTCGGGCGCCACGAACTGCACGGCAATGGCCGACAGCGCGCCGCCTACGCCCGTGTAGCCGGCCGAAATCGCAAAGGCCATGGACTTGCAGTGCGCGTTGTCCACGCCCATGGCCTCGGCCGCCATGGCGTGGTCGCGGATGGCGCGCAGCGCCAGGCCGCTGCCGCTGTCTATGAGGTTGCGCGCCATCCAGAACAGCAGCGCCGCCACGGCCAATGCATAGAGGTAGAACCACTGGTCGGCATCCAGCGGCAGGCCCCAGGGCGCCTCGGGCTTGGTCAGCACGATGCCGCCCACGCCGCCGGTCCAGGCCTCCAGGTGGCGGTACTTGAGCAGCTGGGGCATGGCCACGCCCAGCGCAAAGGTGGCCAGCGCCAGGTACAGCCCTTCCAGCCTGAGCGCGGGCCGCCCGAACAGGTAGCCCGCCGCCAGGCTCACCAGGCCCGCTGCAGGCACGGCCAGCCAGTAGGCCAGGCCCGCGCGGTCCATCAGGATGCCGGCCGCATAGGCGCCTATGGCGAAGAAGGCGCCATGGCCCAGCGAGATCTGGCCGCTGTAGCCCGTGAGGATGTTCAGCCCCACCAGGGCCACGGCATAGGCCAGCACCATGGTGGCCTGGAACAGCTGGTAGCCCTTGGCCACGAAGACCAGCGAGCAGGCCGCCAGCGCCAGCGCCGCGATCAGTACCGCGCCCAGGGGCAGGGGGCGGCGCGCGCTGGTGGCGGCGGCCAGTGCGTCAGACGAGGAGGCGGATCGTGTGGACATCATTGTTCTCCAGGGCGTTTGGCACAAAACTGGCGTGGCCCAAAAGCGAGGGACACCGAGCAAGGGCCTACGCCGGCCGCGCCGCCCCGCCGCGAGGGTGTCGTCCCCCTCCCGCGTAGCGAGAGAGGGGGCGCCGTGCAACGGGAAGCGGCGTAGCCGCTCAGGGGGGGGCATTGTTCAAACCCTCCTGACGACTTTGCGGCCCATCAGCCCGGCGGGCCGCACGATGAGCACGCCCACGATCAGCACCAGGGCCACAGAAAGCTTGAGTTCGGTGCCGACCACGTAGCTGCCCACCAGGTTTTCAAGCACGCCCACGATGAAGCCGCCCAGCACGGCGCCCGCGGGGCTATCGATGCCGCCCAGCAGCGCGCCCGCAAAGGCATACAGCAGCACGCCGCTCATCATGTGCGGATCGAGGAAGACCACGGGCGCCACCATCATCCCGGCCACCGCGCCGATGGCGCCGGCCAGGCCCCAGCCCAGCATCAGCATGCGCCCCACGGAGATGCCCACCAGGCGCGAGGAGGCCGGGTTCTGCGCGGCCGCGCGCATGGCCAGCCCCAGCGGCGTGAGCCGGAAGAAGGCAAACAGCAGGGCCACGATGGCCAGCGCCACGAAGATGGTGCCCACCTCGTGGGCCGACATCAGGGCGCTGCCGTACCAGGCGTCGGCCGGGAACGGGCTGGGAAACTCCTTGATGGTGTAGCCGAAGATCCAGCCGGCCAGGCTGTGGAAGACGATCAGCAGGCCGATGAAGACCACCACCTGGGCCAGGTCCGCCGCCTTGTGCATGGGGCGGATGATGGCGAACTCCACCGCCGCGCCCAGCACGAAGGACAGCGCCACCGTGGCCAGGAAGGCCCACCAGTACGGCAGCCCCGCCTGCAGCAGCGCCCAGGCGATGAAGGTGGAGAACATGGCCATCTCGCCCTGCGCGAAATTGATGTGGTGCGTGGCCTGGTAGATCATGACCAGGGCCAGCGCCACGGTGGCGTAGATGCCGCCCGTGGCCAGGCCGGCCAGCAATTGGTGGATGAAGGCGTCCATGGCCGCTACTCCCCGAGATAGGCCTGGCGCACCGCGTCGTTGCGGCGCATGGCTTCGCTGGGGCCGTGCAGCACGATGCGGCCGGTCTCCAGCAGGTAGGCGCTGTGCGCCAGCTCCAGCGCCAGGCGCGCGTTCTGCTCCACCAGCAGGATGGTCGTGCCCTGCTCGGCGTTGATGCGCCGCAGGATGCCGAAGATGTCGCGCACCACCAGCGGCGCCAGCCCGAAGGAGGGCTCGTCAAGCAGCAGCAGGCGCGGGCGGCCCATGAGGGCACGGGCAATGGCCAGCATCTGCTGCTCGCCGCCCGACAGCGTGCCGGCCTGCTGGGTGCGGCGCTCGCGCAGGCGGGGGAAGTAGCCGAACATGCGCTCCATATCGCTGCCCACGTCGGCACGGGCCGCACGCGTGGGCCGGGCCTGCGCCCCCAGGCGCAGGTTGTCCTCGGCGCTGAGCTGGGCGAAGGTGCCGCGCCCGTCGGGCACATGGCCCACGCCCTGGCGCGCGATGCGCTCGGTGCTGTGCCGGTCTATGCGTTCGCCGGCCAGGCGCACCTCGCCGCGTGTGTCCACCAGGTGGCGGCAGATGGCGCGCAGCGTGGTGGTCTTGCCCGCGCCATTGGCGCCCAGCAGGGCCGTGACGCGGCCTTCGGCCAGGTCCATGTCGATGCCGTCCAGCACGCGCACCGACCCGTAGGCCGCATGCAGTCCGCGGATTTCAAGCAGTGCCGGCATGCGCCACCTCCCTGTCCTGATCCTGCGGCTGCATGTCCGAACCCAGGTAGGCGCGGATGACTTCGGCATGGGCGCGAACCTCGCCCGGCGTGCCTTCGGCGATCTTGCGGCCGAAGTTCAGCGCCACGACCTTGTCGCTCACGCGCATGACCAGGCCCATGTGGTGCTCCACCAGCAGCACGGTCAGCCCCAGCCGGTCGCGCAGCGACAGGATCAGGTCGCCCAGGCCGGCCAGCTCCTCATGGTTGAGGCCGCAGGCCGGCTCGTCCAGCAGCAGCAACTGCGGGCGGCAGGCCAGGGCGCGCGCCAGCTCCACGCGCTTTTGCGTGCCGAAGGGCAAGTCGGCCACACGGCGCTCTGCCACGCCCGTCAGCTCCAGCAGGGCCATCAGCGACTGCGCCTGGGCGCGGGCTTCTTCCTCGCGCCGGCGCACGCCGGCCAGGCGCAGGGCGTCGCGCACAAAGCCGGCGTGCTGGTGGCTGTGCGTGCCCAGGCGCACGTTGTCTGCCACCGTCATGCTGGAAAACAGGGCCAGGTTCTGGAAGGTGCGGCCCATGCCCAGCGCGGCCATGCGGTGGCGCGCCAGCGTGGCCAGCGGCTGGCCGCGAAAGCGGATGTGGCCGGCCTGCCAGGCATACAGCCGCGACAGGCAGTTGAACAGGCTGCTCTTGCCTGCGCCGTTGGGGCCGATGAGGCCGCAGATCTGGCCTGCCGCAACATCGAAACTCACGCCGTCCAGCGCGACGATGCCGCCGAAGCGCAGCGAAACGCCTTCGATGCGCAGCAGGGGCTGCGAGTCCTGGCTCATGGCTTTCCCTCCCCCCGATGGTGGGGGGGGGGGGGGGGGGGGGGCGGGGGGGGGGGGGGGGGG